>NZ_JAPDBQ010000024.1:0-35056 GCF_027705325.1 Aeromonas sp. QDB18 | reverse complement strand
GTTAGCAGAGAAATGGCCGACAATCCGCAGCATCATTGCCGTTGAGCGCCACCGCAGCGCCAACGGAAAAGGAACGGTAGATACCTCCTACTATGTCAGTTCGTTATCCCCCAAGCACAAGCTGCTCGGGCACTATATTCGTCAGCATTGGCGGATAGAGAACAGCCAGCATTACATTCTTGATGTGGTGTTTAACGAGGATGCATCAAGGATAGCGATGGAGGATGCAGTCGAGAATATGGCGCTATTTAGACGGTTTGTTCTGAACATAGTAAAACAGAGTGATTGCGGCGCACCGAGCCAGAGAAACAAGCTAAAAAAAGCAAGCTGGGATGACAATTATCGGGCACAACTATTCTTTGGTTAAATAACCAACAAAGTATGCTCCCGCCCTGCCCCGTATTCGGTGACGAAGGCGGGAGTGGAGATCTCGAGAAAGAGCATCAGCCAGAGCCCCAGGGTGAGCCAGATCCGGATCAGCTGCATCCAGAGCCGCCCCGGCGCGTGGGGCCCGGCCAGCAACTGGGTCAAGACGGCGGGTACGCCCCAGACCCAGCAGAGGGTGGCAACGTCGACGCGAATGCCTTGCAGCAGCATCTCCTGCCAGCCAGAGACGGCATCCACCCGTTCCAGTTGCCAGAGGCCCAGGCCAAGGCGGCTGACGGTCAGGGAGATGAGCGCGATCAATGAAAAGACGGCGATGGGCCAAACCGGTCCCAGCCATTGTTTGATGGTGGTCATATTGTTCCTGCAAACCTGTTTGCGCCCAGTCCCCGGACGCATTGTTGTTATGGTGCAGGAGTATGACAGTGGCGCCTGGCAAAGGTTGCATGGGGGTGAGGTATAAATGGAGAAGCTGGCACGTTTTATGATTTTTTGTGACGGGATGCAGGGTTCGAAGAGAGCATAAAACGCTGGGGAAACTGTGATCCTGCTGGCACATCGAGACAATGGTCGTGCCTATAATGGCGCCGGATTTCTCAATCGGAGCCGAAGGGATGCCGGTCTTCATCGATGTGGAATATATGCAGGGCTGGTCTCTGTTCGTGGTGCTCTCCGACGGCACCACAGGCGTGCTGGATCTCACCCCCTGGCGCGGCCAGCCGCTGTTTGCGGCCATGGAGACCGAGCGTCGCTTCGCCCGTGTCTTCATCGATCATCGCCATCAACTGGCGTGGCCCTCGGGCTTCACCCTGGCGGCCCACGAGGTCTACCACCTGATCCTGCCCATCGACGAGCGCGCCGCCTTCCCCGATCGCAACATGCATCGCTTCTGACATGCTAACTCGTTGAGTCAGGTAACGTTTTCAGTCACAGACCCGCGTCGGTCAGGTCGTTATCATGACCCCAGTGCGGCGCTTTGGGCGCCCATCCACCACAGCGGGAACATAACAATGAAACAAGGAACGTTGCGTCGTGGCGGCCTCATCGGGCCGCCCTGTTACTGACGGCTTGCGGCAGCGGGGGAGGCGGTGGCAGCAGTGACCCCCAGCCTCCGGTGGTCAATCCGCCCCCCGCGTCGGCCAGCCGCGCCTGCTACGGCAATGATCAGCCAGCCTGCAACCTGCGCACCTACCAGGTGATGGTGGAGTCCTTCGTCGACGGCGATGGCAGCGCCAACTACGGCGTCGGCTACGGCCCCTCCCGGCACAACGGCGATCTGCAGGGGATCATCGACAGCCTCGACCACATCAAGAGCCTCAACGTCAACGCCATCTGGCTCACGCCGGTGTTTGACTCCTGCGCCGGCCAGGCCGGGGACGACCGGCTGGATGCCACCGGTTACTTCGCCTGCGACTTCTTCAACGTGGATCCCAACTTCGGCAGCAACGCCAAGCTTAAAAAACTGGTGGACGGGGCGCACCAGCGCGGGCTCTATGTCTTCCTCGACGGGGTGTTCGGCCACGTCAACAAGGTGGGGGTGAGCAAGCCTTCACCAGAGGGGCGGCTGCCTGCCCTCAAGAGCGGCGGCGCAGGCTACCCGGGTCAACTGGTGGATTACGGCCAGCCCGAGAGTCTGGCCTACTTCAAGGAGGTGGCCCGTTACTGGGTCGAGCAGTACGGCATCGACGGCTGGCGCCTCGATCAGGCTTATCAGTTGGGGCTGGATGACTGGCGCGCCATTCGCAGCGAGGTGGCCCAGGCCAGCGCAGCGCGCAAGGCCGCCGGCCAGCAGTGGGGCACCCTCGGCTACATGGTGGGGGAAGTGTGGAAGGGCGCCGACGAGATCCGCGCCCAGGCCTATGGCCCGAGCGACAACCCGGCGCTCTCTTCGGCGTTCGACTTCCCCCTGCGCTACGGCCTGGTACAGGCGCTGGCGGTGGAAGAGTCCGGCAAGGGCGGGCAGGGGGCCAGCGTGCTCGACGCCAGCTGGAACAAGGTGGAGAACTACCCGGACCATGCCATGCCCAACCTGATGCTGGGCAACCACGACCTGGTGCGCTTCGGCGATCTGCTGGAGCGGGGCAACTTCAATGGGGCGGACTACTGGCAGCGCCACAAGGCGGCCTTCAGCTTCATGGCCGCCCGCTCCGGTCCCATTACCTTCTACTATGGCGAGGAGTTTGGCGACGAGGTGCCTGGCTTTGCCAGTCAGGTGGGGGGCGACTGTGCGGCCCAGGGGCTCTGCGATGATCACGTGGCCCGCAGCGATGGCAAGGTCCCCGGTGTCACCGGCTTCGTGCCGAGCAGCGAGCAGGCCGAGCTCAAGCAGTGGCTGAGCGCTCTGCTGGCCCTGCGCGCCGCCCACCCCGCCCTCTATCAGGGGGAGCGGGTCAAGCTGGTGGCCGAGGGGAGCGTCTATGGCGACATCAAGCAGACGGCGGGCGAGCAAGTAGTCTACCTGCTCAATGTCTCCACCACGCCTCAGAGCTACGCCGTGCCGGTCGGCAAGCTGCGCAGCGGCAGCGCCCTGGTGGATCTGCAGAGCGGCGAGAACCTGGCCATCGGTGGCAGCAGCGTGACGGTGGACTTGCCGCCCCTCACCGGCCGCTTCCTGCTGGTGCGCTGAGGGAGGCAGACAACAGAAAGGGCTCCATAGTGGAGCCCTTTTTCATGGTGGCGGCTTACTTCTCGATGCCGCTGCCCAGATCGTCCCGGCGGGAAGAGACCGAGGGCTCGGCCCCGTGGCGCCAGTGTTCCAGCCGATTGTGCACCCCGCGGCGCAGGCTCTTGAAGCTGGCTTCCAAGTAGTCCACCCCCACCAGGATGGAGAGGGTGACGCCGGTGAGCAGCAGCGCCTGATGCAGCATGTCCATGCCGATGAGGGCGCCGAGGGCGGCCAGCATCCAGATGGCGGCGGCGGAGGTCACCCCCAGCACCTGACCATCCCGGGTCATCATGACCCCGGCCCCGAGAAAGCCGACCCCGGTGATGAGCTGACCCAGCACCCGCGCCTGATCGGCGCCCTGAGGACTGACGGCGGCGCCGATGGCGAGAAAACAGTAGGTGCCGAGCACGATGAGGGAAGAGGTGCGGATCCCCACCGGCTTGCCGCGAAGCTGCCGCTCCAGCCCCACCAGGGTGCCACACACCAGACAGACCAGGATGTTCTCCCAGCCAAGGGGCGCGATGTCCCACCACTGCATTGTCATCATATCCACCTCTGCTCGCGATGCTTGTTATCCTGTCGCGCTCTGCCCCCGGTTCTCCAGCCGCTGGCGGAAGGCCCGGGCGAGGCGCTCGTAGAGGTCCTTTGCCTCCCTGTCTTCAATATCGCCACGTATCCAGGGGTTGTCGATGATTTCCAGCAACACGCAGCCCTGACCCTGCTGGCGCAGATCCACCCCGAACAGGCCGTTGCCGAGCTGGTGCACGGCGCGGCGGGCGGTTTGCAGCACCCGCTCCGGCACGTCGCTGAGGGGCAGCGCCTCGATGCGGCTCATGTCGAGGGGGTGTTTGCGGCGACGGATGCGGTTGCCGGGTTCGGGTCGGTAGCGGCGGCAGGCGAACAGCGGCGAGCCGTCGAGAAAGCCGATGCGCCAGTCGAACTCGGCAGGGATCCGGCTCTGGACCAGCAGCAGGGCGGAGCGGGCCAGCCCCTCGTCCAGCAGGCGGGCGAGCTGGATGTCATCGCTGGCCATGGCGAGGTCGCGCCCCTGGGCGCCGTCGGGGATCTTCACCATCAGCGGCAGACCGAGGCGCTGCACCAGTTCGTCCACATGCTGGCGGCCGCGGCGGGTCACGACGGTGGTGGGGGGCATGGGCACGCCGCTGCGCACCATCAGCTCGTAGAGATAGAGCTTGTTGCTGCAGGCGAGGATGGCACGGGAGCTGTCGATGACCGGCATCTTGAGCTGCTCGGCACGGCGGGCAAATTCGAAGGTGTAGTGGCCGACCGCGGTCTCGGCGCGCAGCCAGAGGGTGTCGAACTCCGGCAACCGCTCGATGGCCGAGGGAGGCAGGATCTCGGCCTGGATCCCCTGGGCAGCGGCCGCCTTGATGAAACGCTCCAGCGCCAGGGCATCGCTGCTGGCGCGGCCGTCGTTGGGGTCGACCAGGATGGCGAGCTGGTAGCGTGGCGCCGTCTGTTCCTCGTCCCCCGTGCCCACCAGCGCCTGGGCGTGCTGCACCATCAGCGCCTTCTCGCTCGGGCTCAGCGCCAGCGGTGACAGGCTCTCCTGCTGGCGCACCGACCAGCCGTGGCGACCGCGCTTGAGGGTCAGCTCCTGCAGCGGCAACTGGCTCAGGCCGTAGTAATAGCGGGCGAGCCCCGCCAGCTCGCTCTGTTCGCACTGGCCGAAGATGGCGCGCACCCGGATCCTGTCCTCGCTCTGCTGGGCCAGCCAGCCCTGCAATTTGCGCCACAGCTTGGCGGGAGGCTGCTGGGGTTGCAGCCTGCTGATGGCCTGCAATCCCGGCAGGCAGTGGTGGCCGCGGGCCTGGGCCAGCAGGGAGCAGTAATAACCGGCCCCCAGGTGTTCCAGGCTGCGGCAGAGGTTGATGATGCGCGGACGCCCCCCTGTGGTGGGCAGACCGTGTTGCAGGTAGGTGCGGGCGGTCAGCAGATAGTCGGCATGGCAGGGCCAGTCGCCCGGCTCCTCGACGATGACATAGGTACTCATATTTTCAGGCTCCACAGAAAGGACTGCCAGAAACGGCAGGATCCCCAGTGGGCTTCGATGCACCGACAAGCACGACAATGGCGCGAGGGGAAACAAGAGGTTACAGTGCCTAATATTCTGCCTTGGTAACTTGTGATACAAGTCGCATTTCTGGTGCTGAGGATAAATAACCGAACAAGGACTCCCCGTGTTGACCGTGCGCGCCGCCCGAGCCGATGATTTGGGCGCCATCGTGAAGCTGGAACGCTACTGTTTTCCCCCCGAGGTCGCCTTCGGCCGCAGCCGCTGGCACTATCTGCTCAATCAGGCCAAGGGGCGCACCCTGCTGCTGCAAGACGAGAAGGCGCAGGTGATGGGCTATGTGAGCGTGCTGGAGCACAAAGGCTGGGATCGTCTCATCATCCAGACCCTCGCCATCCGCTGGACCATCCGCCGTCAGGGGTGGGCACGCCGCCTGCTGGAGCAGGTGATCCGGGAAGGGCGCGAGGCCGGCTGGGGGGCGATTCGCCTCGAGGTCGCCGACGCCAACCCAGAAGCCAGGACCCTCTATCAGGGGCTGGGGTTTCGCCCCGGGGTACGGCTGCCCGATTATTACGGGCCCGGCCAGCATGCCCACCGCCTGGTGCTGGCGCTGGGGAATGAGCGGCAGGCGCCATCATGAGTTGCGAAGATTGCCTGGCTACGGCCATCAGGGCCAAGCTCGGGCGCTGCCCGGTCTGTGCCGCCCAGACCTTTCTCATCGGGGTCGTCGGCTGGCTGGTCTGGTGGTGGTGCGGCGCCGATACCTCGGTCAACGCCCTGACCGGCCTGCTGTTTGCGCTGGGGGGCTCGGGTCTCTTCCTGCTGCATCTGGCGGTGTTCGCATGGCGAAAGCTGGGCAAACGCGACATATAACGTGCTGATTTTTCAAGAAGACAAATAACAATGGAGGTTCACATGATTGCAATGGTAACGGGCGCCTCGTCCGGCTTTGGTGAGGCCATCAGCCGCCTGCTGGTGAGCGCTGGCCACCGGGTGATCGGCACCGGGCGCCGCGGCGAACGGCTGGCCGCCCTGTCCGAGGATCTGGGCGAGCAGTTCCTGCCCCTGGTGTTCGACGTCCAGGACAAGGCTGCCACCCGCGCCGCCATCGAGGGGCTGCCGACCGAATGGCAACAGGTGGACCTGCTGGTCAACAACGCCGGCCTGGCACTGGGGCTGGAGCCTGCCCACAAGGCAGACCTTGAGGACTGGGAGCAGATGATCGCCACCAACATCAGCGGCCTGACCCTGATCACCCGGTTGCTGCTGCCGGGCATGGTGGCGCGCAACTGCGGCCACGTCATCAATATCGGCTCCATCGCAGGGACCTACCCCTATCCGGGCGGCAACGTCTACGGCGCGACCAAGGCGTTCGTGAAGCAGTTCAGCCTCAACCTGCGTGCCGATCTGGCGGGCACGGCGGTGCGTGTCACCAACGTGGAGCCCGGCCTGTGTGGCGGCACCGAGTTCTCCAACGTGCGCTTCCACGGCGACGACGCCAAGGCGGCCACCGTCTATCAGGGGGTGCAGGCCATCCTGCCGGAAGACATCGCCAATACCGTACTCTGGATCAGCGAGCAGCCTGCCCACGTCAACATCAACAGCATCGAGATCATGCCGGTGGCCCAGACCTTCGGTCCGCTCCACATCAGCCGTCGCTGATGTCATGACGAGCCGACTTCTGTCCACAAGAGGCGCCTTCGGGCGCCTTTTTTGATGGATCTGGTCGCACTCGTCATGGAGTGCAGAAGGAGGCGTGCTGTGACCCCGTGCTGAACCATCGGAAGAGGGGGGTACTCAAGTTGGCCTGCAATTTGCTGTCTCCGGCCCATGGCGGGGAACTCGTCCCCGGAGCCGGCGAGGCCGACAGTGAGCGTGGAGCCTTCATGGATATCAAACCCTATGGTCATCAACTTGCCCAGAGCGCGTCCCAGAACCGTGCCCTGGCGACCCTCAGCGACAGCGACGACAAGCAGAGCGGCTGGTCTCAGCAGGTCAGCCTCTCCAGTCAGGTGCTGACCGGCAAGGCGCAGCAGGCGCTGACCTACGAGCATCTGGCCAGGAACGGCAAGAACACAGTCCTGACCGGTGGCGTCAAGGATGCGCGGGTGCAGCAGATGGTGGACAAGGCCCTGGGCTTTGATCGCAAAAAATTTGACGATCTCGAGCGTCAGCTCAAGGGGACAGCGGATGACAAGACGCTCTCTGCCGAGGAGCGCGAAACGCAGAGCAAGGACCTGTCCGCGCAGCGCGATGCCATGCTCAAGGAGGCCATGGATCGCCTCACCGGCAAATCCGCCTCCCAGGCATGATGTGATTCAAACGGCAATCTTTGGGCGTTAAAGGCAAGGGGTTGCCCCCTTGCCACGGGGCCGGCAGGCAGTGGGAGGCACGGCCTGCCGTGGTCAGGGCTCAGGGACTCTGGGGGGCGATCCCGATGGCGATGGCGGTGGTCTGCACGGCCTTGATCTGGTCCCCCTTGGCGATGAGGGCGAACTGGGCCGGATCCTGCACCTTGAGGGTCAGGGTATGGTCAACCCCCTTGACCCGGATGGTCTGGTGCGCCTTGTCCACGTCGATGACGTCGGCATAGATGGTTACCTGCATGCCGGCGCCGGCAGCAGGTTTCTCCCCGGCGGCCGCCTTGCCCCCTTCCACTTCCACCACCCGTTTTCTCACCCCGGCGGTGCCCTTGAGCAGGGTCAGGTCCAGCAGTTGCAGATATCTCAGGGCCACGACATCTCCCACCTTGAGCTGGGGAAGGTTGGTCACCTCCTCCCCGGCGATCAGATCCAGGGTCTGCCCTTCGGCATTTTTCAGGCTGACCTTGCGGGTGGCCAGGTCGATGGCGGTGACGGTTGCTCTGGCGGTCAGTTCTTCGGCCAGGCTGGCTTGTCCGGGGGCCACGGCCACATGGGTGGTGACCTCGGCGGCATAGAGCAGGGGAGGGGCACAGAGGGTGAGGGCACCCGCAATCCAGGCGTGCTTCAGTTTCATGATAGAGACCCTGTGAGTGGGAAAGGGACCCCGGGAGGGGCTTGAGGGGGCGACGAACTCGTCTTCCCGCTATCACCATAGCAAAGCCGGGCAGGAGCGCCCGGCATCGGCAGGCTGGCATCGTATTTTTGACGACAGGCTCCCGTTTTTGACCTGATGGCACGGCAGGCGCACAATTCCCCGGCATGCAATCAACCGAGGGCTCTGCCGTGTACAACTTCCAATATGCCAATCCCACCCGCATCTGTTTTGGTGAAGGCCAGATCGCCAGGCTGCCCGAGCTGATCCCGGCCGGCAGCCGTCTGCTGGTGCTCTACGGGGGTGGCAGCATCAAGCAGAACGGGGTCTATGAGCAGTTGACCCAGGCGCTGGCGGGCCGGGAGTGGCTGGAGTTTCCCGGCATCGGCGCCAACCCCCAGTACGATCAGCTGATGGAGGCGGTGGCCCTGGTCAAGCGCGAGCGCATCGACTTCCTGCTGGCGATGGGTGGCGGTTCCGTGGTGGATGGCACCAAGTTCGTGGCCGCCGCGGCCTGCTTCGAGGGGGACGACCCCTGGGAGATCCTGCGGGACAAGGCCTCCATCAAGGGGGCGCTGCCGCTCGGCTGTGTGCTGACCCTGCCGGCCACCGGTTCGGAGAGCAACCCCGCCGCCGTGGTGAGCCGGGGGGAGGCCAAGCTCTCCTTCTACAATCCGCTGGTGCAACCGGTGTTTGCGGTGCTGGATCCCGCCACTACCTACAGCCTTCCGCCGCGCCAGGTGGGCAATGGCGTGGTGGATGCCTTCGTCCACATCCTCGAGCAGTACCTCACCTTCCCGGTGGGGGGCGAGGTGCAGGACCGGCTGGCGGAGGGGCTGCTGCAGGTGCTGGTGGACAACGGTCCGCGGGCGCTGGCGGAGCCCACCAACTACCAGGTGCGCGCCAACCTGATGTGGGCGGCCAGCCTGGCGCTCAACGGCCTCATCGGTCGCGGCGTGCCCCAGGACTGGTCCACCCACGCCATCGGTCACCAGCTCACCGCCCTGCACGGGCTGGATCATGCCCAGAGCCTGGCTGTGGTGTTGCCCTCCCTGCTGCGGGAGCAATCGGCCCAGAAGCAGGAGAAGCTGGCCCAGTTCGCCGAGCGGGTGTGGCACTCCAGCCGCGAGGACAAGGCGCTGCGCATCGAGGAGGCCATCATCCGCACCGAGCAGTTCTTCCAGCAGATGGGGGTGGGTACCCGGCTTGCCGACTACGGGCTGAGCGAGAGCTGCATCCCCGGTATCTGCTCCAACCTCAAGCGTTTCGGGCTGACCGCCCTCGGGGAGCAGCAGGACATTGATCCCGACAAGGTAGCCAGGATCCTGTCCCACGCGCTGTAAGTCATCCTGGCAACCATAGTGGCGCGGATCCTTTCCCTCGCCCTCTGATCACCGGCTGGCCAACGGAAAAGAAAGCGCCCCGATCATCGCAATGCTGTTCACTTAAGAGAATTTGAGTTCCAGTCCACGTAGTATCAGGGCTAAAAAATGAGGGAGGCATGATGCCTCCCTCTTTCTATTGCAAGCCACGCTGGATAAAGGCTGAAGGAACATCGACTGGAAACAGCCTTGCTCCCCCAACTCAAGTCGCATTTATGAATAATTAGTCAAAAATGTGCTTATCTGAACAGCATTGCCCCGATCATCGGGGCGTTTTGCGTGGTGTCGCCGGGCACTGCCGTTTATTCGGCGCTGCGGTCCAGCTCGCGCTCCAGCGCCGCCGCCTTCTGGCGGGCCGGATGGGTATTGAGGCGCTGCCAGTAGGCTTGCAGATGCGGGAACTGGGCCAGCTGGCCGCTCTGGGCCAGCAGATCCACCAGGAAGGAGTTCAGGATGTCGGCGCCGGTGAGGCGATCGGCCACCAGGTAGTGGCGGCTTGCCAGCACCTCATCGAGGTAGCCCAGCACCTTGGTACACTCGGCTTTGGCGTAGTCCGGCAGGAAGCGCATCGGGCTGCCATCCTTGCGCACGAACATATCGAGCAGCAGCGGCAGAATACCGGAGCTCTCGGCGAAGTGGAGCCACTGCAGGTATTCGGGATACTCCGGGCTGTCAGTGGCCGGTGCCAGCCGTTCCGGAGCGTGGCGGGCGATCAGGTATTCGGTGATGGCACCGGATTCCGCCAGCACCCGGCCGTCAAACTCGATGACCGGCGACTTGCCGAGGGGGTGGACGGCCTTGAGCTCGGGCGGCGCCAGGAAGGTGGCGGCATCGCGCTGGTAGGCCTTGATCTGGTAGGGCAGGCCCAGCTCTTCAAGCAGCCAGATGATGCGCTGGGAGCGGGATTTGTTCAGGTGGTGCAGGACTATCATGGAAACCTCGACGCAGTGACGGAAGGCGGTGATACGCAGCGCCCCGGCAGCAGGTTCACTTATGGATGAAAAAGAGCGGGCGTGGTGCCCGCTCCTTTGTCGATTGACTCAGGCCTCCAGCGCCTGATCCAGATCCGCCAGTATGTCCTCGATGGCTTCGATTCCCACTGACAGCCGGATCATCTCAGGTTTCACTCCAGCCTTGGCCTGCTCCTCTTCGCTCAACTGGCGATGGGTGGTAGAGGCGGGGTGGCAGGCCAGGGACTTGGCGTCGCCGATGTTGACCAGCCGCTTGAAGATCTTGAGGGCATCGTAGAAGCGCACGCCCGCCTCGTAGCCGTCCTTCAGGCCGAAGGAGAGGATGGCCGAGGGGCGACCGGCCATGTACTTCTCCGCCAGCGGGTAGTGGGGGTGACCCGGCAGACCGGCGTAGCTGACCCAGGCCACCTTGGGGTGGTGCTTGAGGTGGTGGGCCACCCGCAGAGCGTTGTCCACGTGGCGCTCCATGCGCAGGCTAAGGGTTTCCAGCCCTTGCAGCAGCAGGAAGGCGTTCATCGGCGCCAGCGCTGCGCCGGTATTGCGCAGCGGCACGGTGCGCACCCGGCCGATGAAGGCCGCCGGGCCGAAGGCCTCGGTGTAGACCACCCCGTGATAAGAAGGCTCGGGTTGGGTCAGCTGGGGGAAGCGCTCGGCGTGATCCGCCCAGGGGAACTTGCCCGAGTCGACGATGACGCCCCCCAGGGAGTTGCCGTGGCCGCCGACATATTTGGTCAGGCTGTGCACCACGATGTCGGCGCCGTGTTCGATGGGTTTGCACAAGACCGGAGTGGCGACCGTGTTGTCGACGATGAGCGGCACGCCGCGGGCGTGGGCGGCCTTGGCCAGGGCGGCGATGTCGACGATGTTGCCGGCCGGGTTGCCGATGCTCTCGCAGTAGACCGCCTTGGTTTTGTCATCGATGAGGGCGGCGATGGCCTCGGCGCTGTCATCCTTGGCGAAGCGTACCTCGACCCCGAAGCTCGGCAGCATGTGGGCGAACAAGGTGTAGGTGCCGCCATAGAGTTGGGGGGTGGAGACGATGTTGTCACCGGCGGCGGTCAGCGCCTGGATGGCGTAGGTGATGGCGGCGGAGCCCGCCGAGACCACCAGGCCGGCGATGCCCCCTTCCAGCGCGGCCATCCGCTGCTCCAGCACATCGTTGGTGGGGTTCATGATGCGGGTGTAGATGTTCCCCGGCACCGCCAGATTGAACAAGTCCGCCCCGTGCTGGGCGCTCTCGAACTCGTAGGCCACCGTCTGGTAGATGGGCACGGCAACGGCCTTGGTGGTGGGGTCGTTGGCAAAGCCGTGGTGCAGGGCCAGGGTCGCATCTTTCATCACACACTCCTTGTTGGATGTCACCATTATGGATGGATAGACGTCCAATCTAGCAGTCCTGGCGCCGATGTAAACCACCCATTCCGGCAAAGCAATGCCGGGGGATGGGGGTGACCGGATGGCGTCGGTGACGGCAACCTCAGAGACGGCGGCGATACTCCCTGTCGTCTATCTGGTGCATATCCCACTGCATCAGGCGGTTGAGCTGCACCATGGGATCTTCGACCAGCGTCAGAGGGCGGGGCAGGATCCTCAGGAAGTAGCGACGAAGGGTTTGCTGGATCCGGTTCGGTTTGAGGGGGTTGGCATGGCTCATGATGGTGCTCCTGTGCAGTGGTTCTCACGTTCGCCAGCAGTATTGAGCTAAAATGCGGAAGTAAAAACTGATGACTTTCAGAGACAGGATTTCCTCTTTTATGCCTACCACCCGCCTTTATCAGCAATTTCAACGGCTCACCCAGCAGCTTGGCTGCGATGAGCGGGAGATCAGCCTCGCCGAGGTGGCGGATCTGCTCTGCTGCACCACGCGCAATGCCCGCCTGCTGCTGCGCCGCATGGAAGGGCAGGGCTGGCTGTGCTGGACGGCGGAGGCAGGGCGGGGGCGGCGCTCCCGCCTCACCCTGCTCGACAACCAGGAGAGCCTGACCCGGCGCCGATTGCGGGATCTGCTGAGTCAGGGCCAGCTGGCGCAGGCGGTGCGGCTGGCCGAAGATCGCCTGGATCTGCTCACCCCGCTGCTTATCGAGCAGCTCGGCCAGGCCACCCGGGAGGGGCGCCAGATCCTGAGGGTGCCCTACTACCGGCCCCTGCCCAGTCTGCTGCCCACCGCGCCCTTGCGCCGCTCCGAAATTCACCTGAGCCGCCAGATCTTCAACGGCCTCACCCGGCGAAATGAGGAAAATGGGGAAATCGAGGGCGATCTGGCTCACCACTGGGAGCAGGTCGGCCCTTGTCACTGGCGCTTCTACCTGCGCCCGGCGGTGCGCTTTCACCACGGGCGTGAGCTGGTGGTGGAGGATGTGATGGAGAGTCTGCTGGCCTTGCGGGATCGCCCGTTGTTCGCCCATCTGGCGCGGCTGGAGAGCCCCTGGCCGCGCACCCTGGATCTCTATCTCGACAGCCCGGATCCTCTGCTGCCCGACCTGCTGGCCGAGCCGGTGGCGGCCATTTTGCCGCGCGAGCTCAAGGGGGAGGCGGGCTTTGCCCTGCAACCGGTGGGTACCGGCCCCTATCGGGTGATCGCCAACGACCCGCTGCAGCTGCGCCTCGCCGCCTTTGACGACTATTTCGGCCTGCGCGCCCTGCTCGACGAGATCGACATCTGGATGTTGCCGGAGCTGGCGGAGCGGCTGGAGAGCCACCTGCAGCTGGGTCGCGACAGCCCCGAGCTTGGCACCATGCGCGGCGAGTCGGAGCTCGAATCGGGCTGCTACTTCCTGCTGCAGGACGAGCGCTCCCGCGCCTTGCAGGATCCTGCTCTGCGCTACTGGATCATTCAGCTGCTCAGTCCGGTGGCCCTGATGGCACGGGTTTCCCCCGAGCTGCAACGGGGCTGGACCAGCGCCCTCGGCATGCTGCCCCACTGGCGCGAGGCGCTGCCACCGCCGCCGCCCCGGCCACAGAGCCTGCCACAGCGGCTGGTGCTCGCCTGCTTCAACCAGCATATCGAGTTCAATGAGTGTGCCGGTGCCATGGCCGATCTGCTCGGGTCGCAGGGAATTGAGCTGGAGGTGCGTACCCTCGACTACGGTCGCTGGGTGAGCGGTGAGGACGAGGATGTGGATCTCTGGCTTGGTACCCTCAACCTTGAACATGAGGGGCCCTTTGCCCCCTACGGCTGGTTGCAGGGCACCCCCTTGTTGCGCCGGGTGTGGGCCAGCCAGCAGGCCCTGTGGCAGGGATTGACGCAGTGGCGCGCCCATGGTGAAGAGCCCGGCCCCCGCGCCCTGCTGGCCGAGGTGCAGCGCCAGAGCTGGTTTGTGCCGCTGTTTCACCACTGGCTGGAGCTGGAGAGCCGTACTGGCGTGCACGGGGTGCGGATGACGGCGCTCGGCTGGTTCGATTTTCGCAGCGCCTGGCTGCGACCCGAGCTGGTTGGTCAGGCACAGGGCGATGGCGGGGAGCTTGAGTCCTGATGCGGGGCGCGTTAGCCTGAGCGCGGTTCAACGACAAGGAGTCACCAGCCATGCTGGAAATGCAGATCCAACCCCGCTTTCAGGAGACAGATGCCCTCGGCCATATCAACAATACGGTGCCGGCGGTCTGGTTTGAGTCGGCGCGGGATCCCCTGTTCCGGATTTTTTCGCCCGAGCTGGATGTGCATGACTGGCACCTGATCATCGCGGGCTACACGGTGCAGTTCAAACGGGAGCTGTTCTACGGCCAGCCGGTCACCATCAAGACCGGTGTGCGCCGCATTGGCAGCAGCTCCTTCACCATCTGGCAGGAAGCCTGGCAGCAGGGGGAGCTGGCCGTCACTGGCGAGACGACCCTGATCCATTTTGACTATCGGGCACGCCAATCCATCCCCCTGAGCGAGACTCACCGGGAGGGACTGAGGGTCTGGCTGGTAGAGAGTTAATCCGGCCTTCGGGCCCACCACAGGACACTTATGCGCACAACCGCGATCGCCCTGAGCCTCGGCTTGGGACTGGGACTCTGCTCCCTGCCTTCATTTGCCGCCTCCCTGGCCGAGCAGTTCACCCTGATGGAGAAGGGGGCCGACAGCGCCCTCGATACCCGCTTGTTCAGCCACGATGGCGTTGACATCAAGGCCTGGGTCGACGGCACGCCTGTCATCATCGCCGTGCCCATCCTGAACGAGCAGGGCAAACAGGAAGGGGAGAGCCGTTACTACTTCAAGGGCGGCAAGCTGTTCGGGGTGAAGGAGCCCGCCGCCCAGTTCGCCTTCGATGACAGTGGCAAGCTGACCCAATGGCTGGACGACAAGGGGCAGCCTGCGGAGTTTGTCAGCAAGATGAGCATGCAGCAGCGGGAAGCCTGGCTGGCCAGACGGGCGGCCGAGCTGGGCGGGTTGTTTGCACCGAGCACCGCCGAGGAGAAGGCTGACAAGGGGGGCGTCAAGCTCAAGGGGGCCGAGCTCGCCCAGTGGCTCTGCAATGGCAAGCTGATGGCGCTCGCCGGAGGTGACAAGGTGACCTTCGAGCCGGCCAAACTCAAGAGGAGTGCAGAGGGCATCAAGGGAGAAGTTTCCCTGCGCCAGGAGAAGGGGTGGCAGGATCTCTGCCTCACCTGCGAGGTGCAGGGCAACCGGGTGACTCGCCTCATCTGGCAGCCGCTGCCGGGTGCCAACAAGCCGCAGTAAGGGCGGCAGCGTCAAAGAATGGGGGCCCACTTGCGGGCCCCTTTTTCATGCCGGTTACTGCTCGTCCAGGGTGAGCCGGGTGAGGGCCTCCACCCGTCGCCACTGACCGGGCTCGAACCAGCGTGCCAGGATCTCCGGCTGCTGGCTGACCCGGGCCTCGGCAGGCAGGGGCCTGATCTCGTCCAGATAGCCGGCCAGCTGCTGCTCGAACCCCTGCTGGCTCTCTGCCAGCTGGTGCAACCGGTCTGCCGCCTCCGGTCCCAACTGTTCGCGCAGTGCGGCGTCACGCCCGGCTGCGGGGAGTTGCTCCAGAGCCTGCAGATCGCCGAGCAGGCGGCTGTTGGCCTCCGCCTCCCGAAACCACTGGGGCTGCTCCGCCAGCCAGAGCTCCAGCTCACTCGCCAGCAGCGGCTTGTCGGCATCGCTGGCCTCCGCCAGCGCCTTGCGGCGCAGGGTCCACTGCTCCATCAGCCTGTCCTCGGCAAACAGCTGCTCCTGCTCGACCGGGGTGAAACGCTGCCTGCGCAACTGTTCGCGCTCGTCGAACAGCTTCTGCAAGCTGGCCAGGCCCGGATCCGTCGGCACCGTCAGGCTGCCCTCAGCCGCGAGAAAGGCTTCATGGCGGGCCTGCAGCGAGCCCTTGTCCGGCGGCGGTGCGGCCTGCCTGACCAGAGGGGACGCGGGCCCGGCATGTTGCGGCGAAGGAGAAGGGGCGGTTGCGTCAGCGGAGGGCCAATATTGCCAGCCCCCCAGCAGCAGGGCCGCAGCCAGCGGAGCGGCCATCAGCCATGCCCTGTTCATAGTCCCAGCCTCTGCAGGCGGTTGGCGTGCTGGCGATAGAGGTTGACCGGGTCTGTCTCGAACAGGTGGCGAATGCCGAACGACTGGTTCACCTCGTCCAGATGGTTCATGCGGTAGTGGGTGCCGATCACCTTGCCGAGGTGGCTGCTGCACACCCCGACCAGGCCGTCACTGGGCTCCTTGAAGAAGCTGCCGGTCAGCGCCAGCGCCGGATCCACCGGATCCAGGATGTTGGTCATGGTGCCGCGCCCGCTCCAGGAGAAGTAGTAGACCCCGTTGGCGGCCTGCATGGGCCCTTCACCGCAATGCTGGCTAGGCAGCCCTTCCGGATAGCGCTGGTTGAAGCGCTGGGCGCCGGTGCTGGTGAGGGCGTCGAGGGCGGCGAGGGGATCCTGCGGCAGCTGGCTGCCCCCGGAGAGCAGCGAGATGACCCCGGACAGGGCCGAGGCGGCGGCCACCGCCAGACCTTCGGCCGCCGAGCCCGGCGTCACCTTGGCCCGCACCAGGTCGGCGATCTCCGAGCCATGGTTGACCCCGCCCACGCTGGTGGCGGAAGCGACCAGCTCGGGGGCGACAGAAGCGACGTAGCGAATGGTGGGGCCGCCGTGGGAGTGGCCGATGAGGTTCACCTTCTCCGCCCCTGTGATGGCGAGCACCTGCTGCACCTGCTTGAGCAGCTGTTCACCGCGCAGCTCCGAGCTCTGGGTGGCGGAGACCTGGGCCACGTAGACCTTGGCGCCATCCCGGGTCAGGGCCTGGGGGATGCCGTAGAAGTAATCGACACCGAGCAGCTTGTCGAAACCGAACAGACCGTGCACCAGCACTATGGGGTAGCGGGTCTGGGTATAACCGGCCCCCTGACCCAGCATGGGCAGGGCGCACAACAGCATCAATAGCCATCTTTTCATCTTCACCGTCCTTGTGAAAAAACCGGCTGCATTCTGGTCGTCACCGGGGCAGGCACCGGCCTCATGCCAGTACCGGCAGCATGGTAGCTGAACTCAAATGTATCTGTGGGTGGGATCACTAAACCGGGGATTGCAGAAAAACCCTACCCATATGGGCAAAAAAGGCGGCACCAACTATTCCTTGTGTCTGCTCATCAAATAAGTTAAATAATAATTATTATCATTTGAGTGGTCGAGTCATGACGGGAACCTGGGTGAAGGGGTGGGTCGGTACCACCGGAGCGGACAGCAGCATGGCGCACTGGAAAGCGCAGACCCTGAGTGGCAACCGCCATTTCGATGCGGGGGAGTACGCCAGGGCGCTCGACTGCTATCAGCAGGCGCTGTGGCTTGCCCGCCAGCAGTTTGCCGACTGGCATGATGCCGACGAAGCGGTGGCGGCCCTGGTGGTGGCCCATCACAACCTGGCGGATCTGCTGGTGGCCATGACCCTGCCGGATCGGGCCGCCGACCTGCTGTGTCACATCCATGATTGCCTGCTGGCCACCAGCCAGTCCCCCACCAGTTCCGCTGCCCTGCGGGAGGCGGCTGTTCGCCACGCCCGCAGCACCCGTACCGAGCTGCTCGCCTTTCTGGGCAAACACGGTCATCACGACGGCATCCAGCGCAGCCTGGGTCAATGTCTGTGTCAGACCGGCTCTGCCCATCAACTGCATTGAGCCCAACAGGAGAGACAATGAACATGAGCCATACCCTGCCAGCCCTTCCTTACGCCTATGACGCACTGGAACCCCATATCGATGCAAAGACCATGGAGATCCATCACAGCCGTCACCATCAGACTTATGTCACCAACCTCAATGCCGCCCTGGCCGATCTGCCGGAGCTGGCTACCCTGCCGCTGGAGGCATTGCTTGCCCGTATCGACAGCCTGCCGGCCCAGGTTCAGGGGTCGGTGCGCAATCACGGCGGCGGCCACGCCAACCACAGCCTGTTCTGGCAGGTGATGAGTCCACAGGGCGGCGGCGAGCCGGGCGGCGAGCTGGCCACAGCGATGGAGCGGGATCTGGGTGGGCTGGAGGCCTTCAGACAGGCCTTTACTCAGGCGGCGCTGAGCCGTTTTGGCAGCGGCTGGGCCTGGCTGGTGGTCGATGGGAGCGGCAAGTTGCAGGTGGTGAGCAGCGCGAACCAGGACAGCCCCCTGATGGAGGGGCTCACCCCGATACTCGGGCTGGATGTGTGGGAGCATGCCTACTACCTCAAGTACCAGAACAAGCGTCCCGACTACATAGCCGCGTTTTACAACGTGATCGACTGGGATGAGGTGGCACGGCGTTATGTGGCCGCGCTGGCCTGATCGCCGGAAATACCGAGCCCAATGAAAGAGACCCGCCTGTTGGCGGGTCTCTGCTATTGAGGAGTCAGTGTGCTGCCGGTTGGCTTTGCCGCACTGGCGGCAGCCGGATTATCCACGGGCGTAGCTTCGCTCGGCACGGCTGCGCTGGTGGCCAAGGCACTGCTGGTTGCAGCCGCTGCACTGGTGGTGGTTGCCGCGCTCACGGCCGCTGCCTGCTTGGCTTTCGGCTGATGAGGGGGCGGTGCAATGGGCAGGCAGGGCTGGCTCGCCCCTATGGTGCTCAACGCCTGGCAGGGGACCGGGCCGCCGATGACGATGGGCTCGCCGAGGAACTTGGGCCCCTTGTCCAGCACGTAGAGGTCCAGCAGCCCCATCAGGCGGGCGAACACCTCGCGCACCCGGGTCTTGATGCCCTGATAGGCGCTGGGATCCACGGCGTTGAAGCCGACCGCCTCGATGCCGAAATGGCGGGCGATGAAGATGGCGCGCTCGTTGTGAAAGGCCTGGGAGACCACGGTGAAGTGGGCCTGACCGAACACCTCCTTGGCACGCACGATGGAGTCCAGGGTCCGAAAACCGGCGTAGTCGCTGTAGATGGCGCTGGCCGGAATGCCGGCCTGGATCAGGGCCCGCCGCATCTGGCGCGGTTCGTTGTACTGCACGGTGGCGTTGTCGCCGGAGACCAGGATGTAGTCCACCTTGCCGTTGTTGTAGAGCTCGGCGGCGGCCTTGATCCGGTATTTGAAGTAGTGGTTCGGGCTGCCGCCAATCAGGTATTTGGAGGTGCCGAGCACCAGGGCGACCCGGTTGTAGGGCACCGCGTTGACGTCGTCGTAGGTGTAGTGACGGGCGTCCGAGACGGTCCACTCGCTGTAGCCAAGCAGGGCGGCGATGGAGGCCAGCAACAGGCAGAGGCAGGCGAGCAGGATCTTGGCAAACTTCTTCATGCGCGGTGCGGTTCGGGTCTGAAGTAAGAGAAGACAGGGGGCCATTCTATTACAAGTTGTTGTGGCGCGTCAGGTTTGATGGCGGCGCAGGGTCTCACTCGGGCAGAGGTTGTCGCAGCGCGCGCCAGGATCCCGGGCTTATCAAACGGCGCCATCAACAAGGGGCGGCCATGGCCGCCCCTTGTCATCGTCGTCTCGTCCTCAGTGGGAAGAGTCGTTGGCCTTGCACTCGTCGGAGTCCTTGTTGGCTTCCCACCAGGGCAGCAGCTCGCGGCCGAGCCACTGCTGGTAGGCCTCGCTGTCATTGGCAATCAGCTGGTCCAGCTCGGCTTCGAAGGCGCTCATGGCCTGCTCTCGATCCGGGCCTCGCAGGGCCCGGGCCATGGCCAGCCAGCTGGCGCCGCGACCGGTCTCGTTCAGGAAGCGGTGCACCGTGTAGGACCAGGAGTAGACCATCTCGCCGCCCTTGTCGTAATCCAGATGCAGGATGTCGGCCAGGGTCGGACGATCGCTGGCCGGGCGGCCGGCGACGTTGTCCAGACCGCGGGCGAAGCACTGGCCGTGGGCGATGAACTCCGCCAGCCCTTCCGACCACCAGGTGGTGCGGTTGAGCGGGTAGTGGCCGAAGCTGCCGTACTGGTTGAAGCGGCCGTCCAGGTAGTGCACGTACTCGTGGCGCAGGTTCCACACCTGGAACGCTGGGCGCTTCCACTCCGCCTCGTAGGCGAAGAAGCGGGCCTGGTTGCCGGGGCGAGCCGGATCCCCTTCGAGGTAGATGCCGCCGTTGTCGGTGGAGACGCCGCCGAACAGGGCACTGCCGTAGCGTTTCCAGTCGGCGGAGGAGTTGAAGACCACCAGTTCCAGCGCCTCGTTGTGATCGTCCGCCACCGGCTGCCAGCCAGTTTCCATCTGCTGGTGGAACTGCTGCTCTTCGGCGCCCAGTTCACGGCAGATCCCCTCGGCCTGGCTCATGGTCAGATCCTGGGCTCGCAGGCGCAGGGTCGGCGAGCAGGTGTGCTCGAACGGCAGCACGTCCTCCACCCGGACAGGGGTGCAGAGCCCGGCGAAGTCGCCGCTGATGCAGGCTTCGCTGGTGCGGTCCGTGTAGGTCAGGTAGTAGGTGGAGAGGGTCAGCGACATGTCTTCCAGCAGGTCCTGACTCTGCTGGCCACCGGGGATCAGGTCGTGGTGGCGAACAAGGGCGATGACGGAGTCATCCAGCAGCTTGCGGTAGCCGTCGAGCTCGTCCGGGCGGGTATAGCGGGCGACCCGGTAGAGGCGGGTGTAGGCATCCAGCACGTTGTTGAGCAAGAACAGATCGGCGCCATCCCGCCCTTTCCACAACGCGAGTTCGCTCATGCCGAGGGCGTGCAGCTGCTTGCGCAGCTCGCCATCCTGCTGGCGGAAGTCGTTGGCGAAGGGATCGCTGTAGTCGCTGGCGAAGTCGAGGAAGTTGAGCAGATCGAACAGGCCGGTCGCCCAGGCGTGCTGGCCGTTGATCTCGCTGGCATGGCGGGTGGCGTAGGCCAGCATCTGGTTGAACTCGCCGAGCATGGTACCAAAGCGGCTCTGTACTGCCGGGCTCTTGAACTGGCCGTGCAGGGCGATGCTCCAGGCGCCCATGATGGCACCAACCTCGTCGCTGGCCTGCTCCGGGTAGAGCAGCGGATGGGCGCCGAGCGCGGTCAACGCCTCGGCCAGTGCCTCGGCGGCGGCCGGGCCGTCTTCCTTGTGCTTGCCGTAGTTGTGGTAGTTGTGGGCTCGCACGTATTCCAGCAGCAGCTTCATGGCCGGATGGGCCTGCTGATTGGCCGCCAG
Source organism: Aeromonas sp. QDB18 (assembly GCF_027705325.1). Classification (NCBI taxonomy): domain Bacteria; kingdom Pseudomonadati; phylum Pseudomonadota; class Gammaproteobacteria; order Aeromonadales; family Aeromonadaceae; genus Aeromonas; species Aeromonas sp. QDB18. Next base: position 14,110 of record NZ_JAPDBQ010000024.1, on the reverse strand, counting down.
CAGGCTCTGGATGCCGCGGGACACGGCCAGCAGCTTGGTGTCATCGTGACCATAGTTCTCCTGCCAGACCGGGGCGGGCTGGCCACTGGCATCCTGCACTATCTTGGCCGCTTCGGCGTCCAGCAGTTCGGTGCCCGGCAGATCCGGCTCGGAGCAGGCGCGGCCGTCGGCACGGCGACAGTCGAGCTGCTCTTCCTTGCTGGCCAGCACGATGGGGCGGTTGAGCACCCGGCTCTCCTGCCACTCGGTTGTTTCCGGCAGGGTCTGCCATTCGCTGCCCCCCACCGGGTATTGATAGCCGGTGTCCTTCAAGACCACCTGCACTTCGCTGCCCGCAGGCAGGGTCTGACGGCATACCCGGTAGCTGATGGTCTTGTCCCCTTCCTGACGGGTCTGGGGTTCATCGCACCCCTGCTGGGCCTTGATCTCGTCCAGCAGCCAGGTGTACTGGCGCCAGACGTGCAGCTCGCTCACCTGTTTGGCGGCCTGGCTGCCCGCGATGGGCTGCAGGCGGAAGAAGATCTGCTCGAGGCGACCATCCCGTTCGTTGGGGGTCTCTTCCAGCACCTTCAATTGCTGCCAGTTTTGCGGCTGGTACTGCCATGCCTGCTCGGCGCAGCGACCTTCGGCGTTGAGCTCGCAGCGATCCAGCTCCTGCTCGCTGTGACCCAGGATGACCCGCTCAGCCAGCGGCAGACGATCCTGACGCGGCGCGGTCGGGGTGCCCGCCAGCGGCTCCCAGCGGCCCTGCTTCATGCCGTAGCCATAGTCATAGCTGCTGGCCGGGACGGCCTTGCCGGCTGGTACCACCTCTTCACAGCTGAGGTAGCGGATCTGCCAGCCCTGCTCGATCTTGAGCTGCGGCTCGCTGCACTGCTGCTCTGCCAGCGCAGCCAGGTTGGCATCGCGCCAGTCGAAGCGGCGATACACCCTCAGCTGCTGATAGGGGGCGTCGCCGCTGCGGGCGCTCAGTTCAAAGGTCACTTCGGTGAGACGATCCCCCAGCTGACGGCTGGATTCGCCTTTGAGTTGATACTGTTGCCAGTCGGAGGGGGAGTAGTCGGCCAGCGCCGGAGTGGCGAGCAGGCCTGGGGCTGCCAGGAGCAGCAGCCGGGGAGAGAGGTGCTTCATCATGATCCCTTTGGTGGATGGAGAGGCGTGGGGACCAGAGAGGGTATTGGGCTCCAAAGGAATATTAATTGGCCAGATGGCGCAGCGGAATGATGCATTCGGGAGCAAACAACACAAAAACAGCCCCAAAAGGGGCTGTGTTGATAGCAAGGACTCCGCCCCATATGGGCAATGCTGTTCAGATAAGCACTTTTTTGACTGATTATTCATAAATTGGATTTGAGTTGAGGGGGCAAGGCTGTGTCCAGTCGATCTTCCTCCAGCCTTTATCCAGCGGGGCTTGTAATAGAAAGAGGGAGGCATCATGCCTCCCTCGCTTTTTTGTCCTGATACTACGTGGACTGGAACTCAAATTCTCTTAAGTGAACAGCATTGCGCCCCATATGGGGGAGGTGTCACTCCTCTTGTCGCAAGCTGCGGGCGAGCAGGGTGCGGGAGGGTTTCAGATTGCCGCCGAGATCCGGCCAGGGATGCCACTGGTCCGGCACCATGAAGCCGGGTAACGACAGCCTGATCCAGGCGGCCAGTTCGGCAGGGGGGGCAGGTTCGTCGTGCCAGTCGATGAAGGCGGCGGGCCTATGCCCCCACTCGTCGCTCGGCACCGGCACCACCAGGGCCTGGGCCACGGCGGGGTGATCCACCAGCCGCTGTTCTATGGTCTCGGGCTGGATGTTCTCCCCCCCCGAGATGAAGAGGTTGTCGAGCCGCCCCTCCACCACCAGATCGCCCCCCGGAGTGAGGCGGCCCTTATCCCGGGTGTGGAACCAGCCCTCTTCATCGAGGGGGCGCACCAGCTCGCCCTCCCTGAAATATCCGGCAAACAGGGTCTCACCGCGCACGCAGATCTCCCCCTGGCGGATGCAGACCTCCCGCCCCGGCAGCGGGCGACCCACCACGCCGGCGGCGCAGGGTTGCCCGGTGCAGACCTGGCTGCCCATCTCGGAGAGGCCATAGCTCACCTTGGGCTCCAGCCCCAGAGCGGTCAGCCGGTTGACCAGGGGCGCCGGGATGGCGGCGCCCCCGAGCAGCAGCTCTCGCACCCGGGTGCGGGATGGGTCGAACCCCTGTGCCAGCAGGCGCCAGAGCTGGGTCGGCACCAGCGAGAGGTGGGTGATGGGCTGATCCTCGAGCCGCGCCTTGAGGGGCCGGGTGCGATCGTCCAGCACCAGGGCGGCTCCCGCCAGGAAGACCCGAAACAGGATGGCGTAACCGCCGACGTGAAACAGTGGCAGGGAGAGCAGCCAGCCGCAGGCTTCGTCCAGGGGGATCAGGGTGGCGGAACCCCGGGCGGAGGCGAGGTGGTTGGCGAGGCGGTGGACCACCGCCTTGGGGGTACCGCTGGATCCCGAGGTGAGGATCATGTTGTTCGGCTGGTCGGGTACCAGCGGGGACTCCCCATCTGCGGCCAGATCGCCCGTGAAGTCGAGGCTGAGGGCTTGCCAGTCGCCCGCCGGGATCTCGCCTGCCGACCAGAATGCCCGGGCCTCGAGCTGGCTCGCCAGTTCGCTGTGTCTGGTTGCCGGAAAGGCGGGATTGAGGGGGCAGAAGACGATGCCGCTGCGCACGCAGGCCCAGGCCAGCAACACATCCTCCAGGGCGCCGCGCACCACGGCGGCGAGATGATCTCCCCGTTCCAGCCCGGCCCGGGCGAGCTGATTGCACAGGCTGTTGAGGCGCAGGTCGAGGCGCTGGTAGCTAAGAGGCTCCCCGCTGTGGATGGCAATACGATGAGGGGCCAGTGTCGCCCAGCGTCGTACCGGGCAGGTTTCCTGCCGTGGGATCTGACGGGTCACCATGGATCAGTCACGGTGAAACAGGGGGTCCATCCTGCCCGGATCGGGTTGTCCCTGCTTGTCCAGCAGATCCCTGGCCAGCCAGCGGCGGGTATCGAGGCCAGGGGCCTGATCCGGCGCCCACTCCCCCGCGAGGCGGGCGAGCTGACCGAGGCCGAGACCAGACTCGAAACAGGAGGAGACGATCACCTTGAGCTTCAGTTCGCGAGCGCGGGCCACCAGGGCCTCGCTGTTGGCCAGGGCGCCGAGCAGGGTCGGCTTGAGCACCAGGGCGCGCAGTTGCGGGATGGGCTCCCAGGGCTTGCCCTGGGCCAGCAGTTCGTCCAGCGCCACCGGCATGCCGGTGCGGCTGGCGACGAAGGCGATGTCCTCGAAGTCGGCGCACAGATCTTCGAGGTATTCGATGCGATTCGGATCCAGGTGGCCGCAGAAGGCCCAGGCCTCCTCGCGGGTCCAGCCCTGGTTGGCGTCCAGGACCAGCTTGAGGTTGGGGCGCCGATCGAGCAGCAGCCGGATCAGCGCCAGCTCGTCGCGCATGGGGTAGCGGGCTACCTTCAGCTTGGCCTTGAGGGGGGTCTCGTGCAGCCACTGCTTCCAGTTCTTGAGCAGCTCCTGGGGGGAGCCCTGGATCAGCGGATAGGGCTCGGGCAGGGGGGCACCCTGCTCGGGCCAGCTACGACGGGCGCAGTCGAGCCCGAACTGCACCGAGGGCAGCTGTGGCGTCGGGGTCTGTCCCCGCGCCAACTGCGCCAGACAGTCGAGGGCCTCAGCCTGGGCGTCGGCCAGGGTCTCTTTGGAAAATCCTGGCAGGGGGGCTATCTCCCCCCAGCCATCGTCGATGCGTACCAGCAGGCCCTCGCGCGCTACCTGCAACTGACCGTGAAAGGCCAGGGGCTGGGTAAAGGGCAGTTGGTAGCGGTAGAGGGCGAGTGTCATCAGGGATTCCGCTTGTATTTGGAGAAGTCGGGACGGCGTTTCTCGTTGAATGCATTGCGCCCTTCCTGACCCTCTTCGGTCATGTAGAACAGCATGGTGGCATTGCCTGCCAGCTCCTGCAAACCGGCCTGGCCGTCGCAGTCGGCGTTGAGGGCCGCCTTCAGGCAGCGCAGGGCCATGGGGCTGTGTTGCAGCATCTCGCGGCACCAGCGCACGGTTTCACGCTCCAGCTCGGCCAGGGGCACGACGGTGTTGACCAGCCCCATGTCGAGGGCCTGTTTGGCGTCGTAGAGGCGGCAGAGGAACCAGATCTCCCGAGCCTTCTTCTGGCCGACGATGCGGGCCATGTAGGAGGCGCCCCAGCCGCCGTCGAAGGAGCCCACCTTGGGGCCGGTCTGGCCGAACTGGGCGTTGTCGGCGGCGATGGTCAGGTCGCACATCATGTGCAGCACGTGGCCGCCACCGACGGCGTAGCCAGCCACCATGGCCACCACGGGTTTGGGGCAGGTACGGATGTCACGCTGGAAGTCGAGCACGTTGAGGTGATGGGTGCCTTCATCGTCCTTGTAGCCACCGTAGTCGCCGCGGATCTTCTGGTCGCCGCCGGCGCAGAAGGCCTTCTCGCCGAAGCCGGTGAGGATGATGGAGCCGACCTTGTCGTCGTAGCGGGCATCGGCCAGGGCTTGCAGCATCTCTTTCACGGTACGGGGGCGGAAGGCGTTGCGCACCTGGGGACGGTTGATGGTGATCTTGGCAATGCCCTCTGGGGACTTGTGATAGAGGATGTCCTCGTAACCGGCGGAGCAGTCGTGCCACTCGACAGGGGCATAGAGCTCGGCTTCCGTCATTGCTTCAATCATGGATCTTCTCTTCTGGTTGGTGAGCCCACTCCCGCAGGAGCCGGGCAAAGGTATCGGGCTGGCTTGTGTGCAGATTGTGTCCGCCATCCAGAGCCAAGTGTTTGATATTGCAGCCTTGCTTTACCAACTGGCAAGCGAGGGCATGGAATTTGTGATCCCGGTTGCCGGAGACCCACTGCACCGGCAGCCGGGTATCCCGAAGCCAGGGGGCGAGATCCGGCTGCCGCCCCAGGGACGTGGCCCTCAGCATGGCGGCCACGGCCTTGCCGTCGTTGCCAAGGCGGCGTGCGGCCTGGCGGGTGCGGGCATCGTCGTCCAGGTCGGCGAAGACGCCCTGGCGGTACCAGTCGGCAAGCACCCGGGTCAGGGGCTCGCACTCGAAACGCCGGGCCCAGGCTTCATCGTGAGCGATGCGGGCCGGACGTTCACCGGCAGGCAGCCCGGGGTGGCAGTTCTCCAGCAGCAGGGCCTGCAACCCCGCCGGGGAATGGCTGGCGTGATGAAGCGCGAGCCGCCCCCCCAGCGAATACCCCACCAGCCGGTAGTGGGCGATATCCCGCGCGGCCAGCTCGTGGCAGAGCCAGCGATGGGCCTCGTCAAAGCCGCTCACCCGCAGTGCCCGGTTGCGGCCGTGGCCCGGCAGATCCAGGGCATGGCACGGGACGCCGGGCAGGGCCTGGATGACAGGTCGCCAGTCGTCGGCGTCCCCCAGCAGGCCGTGCAGCAGCACCAGCGGCGCGGCGGGATCAGAGACCACGGATAGCGGCTCCCAGTGCCTTGAGATCCTCGGCGACTTCACTGCTCGGTACCTTGATTTCAATCAGGGTTACCCCGTTTTTCAGGGCTGCGGCATAGTCCCGCTCAAATGCGTCGAGGGTGGTGGGGGTCCGGTAGTGCAGGCCGAACATGGCGGCGGCGTGCTCGAAGTGCAGGCCGTGGGGCAGGCAGTAGTAGGTCTCCAGCAGCGCTTCCTGGGTGGGCACAGGCAGCATGCGGAAGATGCTGCCGCCGTCGTTGTTGAGCAGGATCACCACCAGGGGGCGGCTCCCCTTGCCGAGCAGCGCCAGGCTGTTGAGATCGTGCAGGGCGCTGAGATCCCCGAGCAGCAGGGTGGTGGGCTCGCGACTGTCAGGCGGGACCGACTGTGCGAAGCCGTATGCGGTGGCGATAAGGCCATCGATGCCGGAGGCGCCGCGGTTGGTCATCACCCGGCTGGGGCCCTTGCCCACCTCGCCCAGCATGTCCATCAGCCGGGCCGGCATGCTGTTGCCGACGAACAACTGACCCTGGATGAGCTGATTCAGGCGGTGGCACACCCCTAGCTCCGAGAAGCGATCACAGGCGGTGCGGATCTGCTGGCTGATGGCCTGCTGGCGCGCGGCCAACTGGTGCCAGGGCTGCTGCGAATGGGGGATTGGATGGGCGGCCGCAAAGGCGGCGGGGTCGCAGACCAGACGACGACGCAGCCGGTAGTCGGGGTCGAGGCGTGCCGGCTGCGGGTCCACCAGCCAGTAATCCTGCCAGGGGTGTTGTTTGATGAACTGGCCGAGGCGCTTGGAGATGAGGCGGGCGCCGAATTGCAGCAGTACCTCGGCGCGGGCCAGCTCGGCCACGAAGTCGCTGTGTTGCAGGGCGAGATCCGTGTGGACGAGGTTGCGATCATCGAAGCGGATCTGGCTTTGCAGATCTGCCAGCAGGGGCCAGCCGAGGCGGTCGGCCAGCTCGGCCACCGCCTTGCCTTGCCCCGGATCCTGGATGCATCCGGCGACGATGACACCGCACTTGCCCTTCAGCTCCTCCCAGTCCGGCTGGGCGGGGCAGCCTGGCTCGCCAGCCAGCCAGGGGCTCCAGGGCTTGGCCGAGTGCAGCCAGTCGCCGAGAGGCGCCAGGTAGTCGGCAAAGTCCAGGTAGGTATCGCCGGGATAGAGGGGCTCGGGGTACATGCAGTTGAAGTGCACCGGCCCCGGGGTGTGCGCCTGTCGGGCCAGGGCCTGATCCACCGAGCTCAGCACGAAGGCCGCCGGAATGGCGGGAGTGGGGCTCGGCAGATTTTGCTGATAGACGGGGTAGCGACCGAAGATCCCCGGCTGATCAATGGCCTGGTTGGCCCCGTTGTCGATGAGCTCGGGTGGCCTGTCGGCAGAGAGAATGATGAGCGGTACCCCGGTGAGCTGGGCTTCCGCCACCGCGGGCCAGAGGTTGGCCACCGCAGTGCCCGAGGTCATGATGACCGCCACCGGGCGGCCGCTCCCCTTGGCCAGCCCCAGCGCCATGAAGCCCAGACCCCGCTCGTCGAAGTGCAGGTGGCGGCGAAAGCCCGGGTGGGCTGCGGCGGCCATGGTGAGCGGCGCCGAGCGGGAGCCGGAGGCCAGAGCGATGTCGCGCACGCCGAGGCGAAAGAGCTCTTCCAGCAAGAGGGAGGACCAGACATGGTTGAAGGTGGCGTGATGGCTGGCAAAGGCGTGATGCGCGGACACGTGGCTGGCGGACATGAAGCTCTCGCAGTGAGGAGTCGGTGAGAAACGCTATCCCAGCAGGGAGAGCACGTTGGCGATCTTGTTGTCGAGTTCGGCCCACTCGGCGGCGGGCTCCGATCCCGCCACTATGCCGGCACCGGCGAACAGGCTGATGCGCGGGCCCCTGATCCGGGCGCTGCGAATGGCGACGGAGAACTCCGAGGTCTCCCGGCTCAGCATGCCACAGGCACCGGCATACCAGCCGCGATCATGGGGCTCGCATTCACGGATGAAGGCGAGCGCCGCCTCGCGGGGGGCGCCCCCCACGGCGGGGGTGGGGTGCAGGGCAGCCAGCAGTTGCCAGTCGCAGACGCCGGGTTTGAGCTCGGCCTCGATGTCGCACTTGAGGTGTTGCAGCAGCCGCAATTTCAGAATGCGCGGCTCGGTCAGGGTGGCATCGGTCGTGAGGGGTGCCAGGCGGCTGAGAATGTCGGCGTGAACCAGCCGGTTCTCCAGCCGGTTCTTGCTGTCGGCCAGCAGCTCGGCAGCCAGGGCCGCGTCGGTCGCCTCATCCCCGGAACGGCGAATGGTGCCTGCCAGCGCCTCGGTAAAGAGGTGGCCCTTCTCCCGGCGGTAGAGGCGCTCGGGGGAGCAGGAGATGAAGCTCTGCTCGGGGGAGAACTGAAAGCCGAAGTGGAAGCACTCCTGGGCGTGGCGGGCCCACTGTGTCAGCAGGGACCAGGGGCAGAGGGGCGCATCGTGCGCCTCGCTCTGGAGCAGGCTCTCCCGCGACAGCACCACCTTGGGGGTGCGGGCCTGGAAGTCGGGGGCCGTGACCTGCTCCACCAGGGTCTGCCACTGGGCAGGGCCCGGCAGGTCCTGGCGCTGCCATGGCCGCTTTTGCAGGGCGGGCAGGGGGGCCTCGGGTTGCAGGGCATCGAGCGCCGCCTCGGCGGCGCAGAGTTCGGCTTCGAATGCGTGACCCTCTTCCCGGGCGGGCAGCCAGAGATTGAGGCAGAGGCTGGTGCACTCCCCCCGGCGTACCAGCTCGATGCGGGGCAGCACGAAGCGGCAGGGGCCAAACCCCTGCCAGCCGGGCAGATCCGGGTCGAACGCCAGACCGCCGTAGTAGCGAGGGCTGTCTTCACTGGCCGTGCCGGCAAGGTCGCAGACCCGCTGGATATCCTCCGGCCGGGTCAGCTCGTGAATGGCGCCAAGCGCCACGTACTCGGGGCTCTGTTGCCCTCTGGCGTGCCAATAGATGCGGGGGTAGAGCGTCTGGGCCGCCAACCAGCCGGGAAAGACGTCGACGTGAGCGGCCACGCGCAGTCGCACGAAACCGCTGACAGTGCTGTGACGCAGGGCGTCCAGTTGTTGCTTGAGGTGGGTCTGAGCCAACATGGATGTCTAGTCTGAGCCGGATAATCGCGATCGCTCCGGGGGAGGATGGCGCAGGTTGATGCCAAAGGGCGACGATTTCCTATATATTATCTGCCCATTCGTCCATGTAAATTGCCCGGGGGAGCCGACGCCCCCGCGCAGCCAAGTATACCTAAATCCGGTTCGATAACCCTTAACACGATCAATATCTGATTGTTTGGCCATCACAATATGACAAATACCTTCTCTGTTTGGTTGCTGGCGGCGCGTTTGCGAACACTGCCCCTGGCGTGCTCCTCCATCTTGCTGGGCTCGGGGCTGGCAGCCAGCCGGGGAGCGTTCGACGGCACCATCATGGGGCTCTCCCTGCTGACCGCCATCCTGCTGCAAATTCTCTCCAATCTGGCCAACGACTATGGCGATGCGGTCTCCGGTGCCGACAACGGGGAGCGGATCGGTCCCCAGCGCGCCGTGGTTTCCGGCCTCATCACCCGGCACCAGATGTGTGTGGCCATGGGGCTGACCGCCCTGGCGGCCGTGGTGAGCGGCCTCTCCCTGCTGGTCTGCGCCTTCGGGGAGGCGTGGCAGCAGATCCTGACGTTCATCCTGCTGGGGGGAGCGGCCATCGTCGCGGCCATCACCTACACGGTGGGCAAGAGCCCCTACGGCTATCGCGGCTTCGGGGACATCTCGGTGTTCCTGTTCTTCGGCCTGCTGGGGGTGCTCGGCTCCTACTACCTCTTCACCCATAGCCTGGAGTGGGACCTGTTGCTGCCCGCCACCGCCTGCGGCCTGCTGGCGACTGCCGTGCTCAACATCAACAACGTGCGGGACATCGAGACCGATGCCGCCAGCGGCAAGATCACCCTGGCGGTGCGCCTTGGCCGCAACCGGGCCATCGCCTATCACTGGGTCTTGCTGGGGGCGGCGCTGCTGGCGACCATCGCCTTCCTGCTGACTCAGCCTGCGAGCCTCTGGCCCTGGATCTTCCTGCCCGCCATGAAGCCCCTCACCGATGCCGCCCGCACCCTGCGAGAGAGTTTCGATGGCGAGGTGCTGACCGGCGCCCTCAAGAAGACCGCCATCAGCGCATTTCTGTTCAGCCTGCTGCTCTCTGCCGGGCTGGCGCTCACCTGAGGCCGACGCGTTTGGCAATGAAAAGGGCTCCCGAACGGGAGCCCTTTTTGCTGATGTGTCGATGCGTTGTTGTTTCATCAGACCGATGTGATGATCGCCAGGGGAGGAGCATGCCGCCAGGCGAAGGATGGTGCCAGGTGATGCAGACGACGAGGGCCCCCGACAGGGAGCCCTCGAGTGCATGAGGCGTGCTTGCCCCTGACGGGTCAGCTTGCCTGGGCCACGGCCGTGCGGCGAGAGAAGAAGAGACTGTCCAGCAGCCAGATGGCAACCATGGAGGCCCCCACCAGCGGGAAGCAGATCCCGAGCACGACCAGCACCGCGATGGCACCGCCCATGGGAGGCAGCTTGGCGGGCAGGGGCGGGGCGGCGAGGCGACCACTGGGACGGCGGCTCCACCAGAGCCAGAGCCCGCTCACCGAGCTTGCCAGAATCATCAGGCAGATGAGCAGCATGACGAGCTGGTGCGGCCAGCCGTAGAGCTTGCCCATGTGCAGCATGACGCCGGTTTCCACCGTCTTGGCGACCGGGCCGTAATCCTGCCAACGCACGTCGACCAGCACCTTGCCGCTGTATTGGTCGATGTGCAGGGTGGCGTCGTTGCGGGGATCATCGGCAAAGATGGCGATGGTATAGACGCCGGTTTCACCGACCGGGGGGGTGATGCTGTAACCCGGGCTGACCCCCCGCTCGCTGGCGATGTCGACCACCTGTTGCAGCGGAATGCAATGGCTGGCCATGACCATGCCCTCGTGTCCGCCGCCATGGGTCATGGCGCTGTGATCATGGCTCTCTGCCGTGGGTTGGGAGCTCGGCATGGGCAGGGTCTCGGCCCCCCAGGAGACGGTCTGTTCGTGAGCCTGGTTGAGGCTGCGGGTGAGGGGGGCCGACTTGGGCACCTCGTTCCACATGGCCGCAGGGAAGCGGTTCCAGACATCGGCGAACTGGCCGCCCCAGAAACCGGTCCAGGTCATGCCCGTCAGTAGCAGCAGCAGCAGGAAACCCGCGCCCCAGAAGCCGACCACGGCGTGCAGATCACGCCACCAGAGACGGCCGCGCTGGTGCATTCTCGGCCAGAGGATGCCCCCCACACCCGGCCCCTTGCGGGGCCACCAGAGATAGAGTCCGCTGACGAGGAGCACGATTCCCCAGCCTGCGGCCAGCTCGATCAGGCGATCTCCCGTGGTGCCAAGCATCAGCTCCGCATGGAGAGCGCGCGCCACCGCCTGCAGGTTCCACTTGTTGTCCATGGTGCCGAGCAGGGCGCCGTTCGCGGGATCCATGAAGAGGGTCAGCTCCTGCCCTTCACGCATCACGACTATCTGGGCGCTCGCGTCTGCTGCCACCGGGGGCAGGTATTTGCGCAGGCTGGCGTCCGGCATGGCGATGGTTGCCTTGGCCAGCAGCTGGTCGGCACTCAGGGTCTGGGTGGCGGGCGTCACCTTCATCAGCTGGGGGTAGAGCAGGTTGTCCAGCTGCGGTTTGAACAGATAGACGATGCCGGTGAGGGAGAGCAGGATCAGGAAGGGGGCGACGAAGAGACCGGCATAGAAATGCCAGCGCCAGATCCGTTGGTAATAACTTGCGTCTTGCTGCTTCATCGTTGATCCCTGGGTGAACGCCAAAAGGTTTCAGTAGGTGGAATGTTTTGAGTGGCGCGGATAATAACAGCAACGTTTTGTTAACTGCAACAGAACATGTCGAAGAAATGTACATTCCGCCATCGGGGTAAAAAGGGGGTTGAATGGAGCTTTCCGTTCACAATGCGGGGAGCTTCATGGACTTTTCGGGGATAAATTCTTACTTTGTGGCAACACAGGGCATATCAGCCGCAGCGAAGGACTCAAGGCAGGAGGTGAACGTGCAAGCACACGGCCATTTTGAGATGCAGCGACAAGGGCAACTGCTGATCTGTCGGCCGAGCGGCCCTTTCAACCTGGCAGGCGCCATGGCCTATGAGGGCAAGTTCAGCCAGCAGATAAGCCGTTTGCAGGGAGCCCCCTGGGGCATCGTCGAGGTCGCGACCGAGTTCGAGGCCGCCGGCCCCGAGGTGCTGGCCCGTTTTCGTCGCCAGTTCAACTGGTGCGCCACTCATGGCTGCGCCTTTCTGGCGGTGGTCATGATCGGGGATTTCAAACGTTATCTGGCGGATCACGTCTTCAGCGAGCTTCCCTTTCAGGAGGTGCGCTATTTCGAGGAGGAAGCACAGGCCATCCACTGGCTGACACAGCGCCTCGAGGGGCTGCAAGGTAAGGAGATCCACGTCAGCACGGGTTGAACTTCCCGTTCATTCCAGCCTGATGAACCACTTGTCCCGCTCGTCGAGGCAGTCGGGCTCCCCCATCTCGAATTCACGGCAGATAAGCGGCCGCACCTCGTAGATGCGACACATCATGGTGTTGCGGTCGAGGGCGGCGCACCAGCCATCTTCCAGTCTGTGCATCACGGGCACTTCTCCTTCCCGCTCCTCGATATAGCGGTCCGGCACGCCGGTGTCGGTGAAGAGCATCACCTCGAGGCGGCAGCAGCAGGCTTCGCAGTTCTGGCAGCTCACATCGCTCTGGATTGCTTGGGTCATGTCACCTGTCTTGCCGCATGGCGGCGAATTATATGAAACAGGCGCCTGTCAGGCGCCTGTGGTCTGGCTGGGGCGTATGAAATACCTTAGCCCAGTTTGCGGGCACGGTAGCTGCGCCCCTTGATCTTGCCTTCCTGCAACCGCTTGAGGGCGGCGCTCGCCACCTGGCGCTTCACCGCCACGTAGGAGTACTGCTCGGAAATCTGGATCTTGCCCACATCGGCCCCGGCAATACCGCCTTCGCCGGTCAGGGCGCCGAGGATGTCACCGGCACGCACCTTGCTCTTGCGGCCCGCATCGATGGAGAGGGTCACCATCTGCGGCGCGATCGGCTTGATGTCGCGGCCGATCCCGGCCAGGTCGCCCTGGGGAATGGGGGCCTGCTGGTACTCCTCGATGAAGTTGACGCGCTGGGCCTCGTTCGGCTGGTAGAGGCTCAGGGCCAGGCCCTGCTGGCCGGCACGGCCGGTACGGCCGATGCGGTGCACGTGCACCTCGGGGTCGTAGGTGAGCTCGTAGTTGATGACGGCCCCCAGCTCCTTGATGTCGAGGCCGCGGGCCGCCACGTCGGTGGCGACCAGTATGGTGGCGCTGCCGTTGGCGAAGCGCACCAGCACCTGATCCCGCTCACGCTGTTCCAGGTCACCGTTCAGCGCCAGCGCCGAGAAGCCCTTGGCGGCCAGGTGATCGGCCACGTCGTTGCAGGCGCGCTTGGTGTTGCAGAACACCACGCAGGAGCCCGGTTGGTAGTGGCTGAGCAGCCAGGTGAGGGCATCGAGGCGCTGGCCGGCCGGCACTTCATACAACTTCTGTTCGATGGCGCTCTCTTCGTGCAGGGACTCCACGCTCACCTCCACCGGGTTGCGTTGCACGCCGCGGCTCATCTGGGCGATCCCTTCCGGATAGGTGGCGGAGAAGAGCAGGGTCTGGCGATCCCGCGGGGCGTGGCTGATGACGCGGTTGATGTCTTCGCCAAAGCCCATGTCCAGCATGCGATCCGCTTCGTCCAGCACCAGCGTCTTGAGGTCGTCGAGCTCAAGGGTGCCCTGCTCCAGGTGCTTGAGGATCCGGCCCGGGGTGCCGACGGCGATGTGGGCGCCAAAGCCCAGGGTGGCGGATTGCGGTGCGGTCGGGGTGCCGCCGCACAGGGTCACCAGCTTGACGTTGGGCAGGGTGCGGGCGAGACGACGGATCTCGGTGGCCACCTGATCCGCCAGCTCGCGGGTCGGACAGAGCACCAGCGCCTGCACGGCCAGCCGGTTGACGTCCAGCTTGGCCAGCAGACCCAGGCCGAAGGCCGCGGTCTTGCCGCTGCCGGTTTTCGCCTTGGCGATCAAATCTTTGCCGTCGAGCACCAGGGGCAGGCTCTGGGCCTGGATCGGGGTCATCTGCAGATAGCCCAGGCTGGCGAGGTTGTCCTGCAGGGCGGAGGAGAGGTTCAGGCTGCTAAATTCGCTGTTGTTCACAAAAGGACTCTATGTCGGAAAACCAGAAATGGGGGGGCGCGGTGCGCAAGGGGGCGCATCATACCAGAATGTGCCGCCGGATGCGGTGAATATTTGAACGGTTGGCGTCATGGGTTGCCGATGGAGGCTTCTGTCTGCGTTGACGGGCTTGCGGTATGTAAAAAGATCACAATGGAACAGGGTGGTCATGGCCAGATCATGATGAATGGCGAGAAAACGTTTTTAATTAAACATGTCCTGGTGATGATGAGTCATCGGAGGATGTCATATGGGATATGGCCGTTATGAAATATATACCTGATTACCCATGATTAGCAGTCACCACGAGCTATACTGATCTTACGTACAGTTACTGAGGTGCGAGATCATGGCC
>NZ_JAPDBQ010000023.1:0-36859 GCF_027705325.1 Aeromonas sp. QDB18 | reverse complement strand
ACTATCTGGACACTGTGCTCGCAGCTGGCCTGCAAAAACTCTCTGAAATTTAACAGGATGTTCACGCTCTCACCCTGGCATCTTACTCTGCAATGGGATAGTCGAAAAGTAGTCAAATGAACAAAGGGTTTATGATTTATTCATAAATCGTCATGAATATAGGCTCATGAATGAATATGGCCAAAAAGGGTAAATAGCCGCTCATGTTTTTCCTGGCGCTGGTCGCTTACCGCCCTGTTTTGCCTCTTGATGTCTCACCACCTACTCGCCATCCCGACCCCTCTTCCCCCCAAGATCACGCTTTTCAACCTTGGGGTCATCTGCATCCACACCGATTCACATGTTGCATTTTGGTGACTTTGGTGTTTCCATTTTGAGCACCGGACGGTATTGTATATACAAATCATCCCCTCAATGGAATTGAACCATGCGGATCACAAGGAGAGAAAATGGAACCTGAACACACGCTCACTGCACCGGCAGGATCAGGGGCCGGCATCAAGCTGCTGTTGGCCAGCCTGCTTGGCATCGCCATCTTTTTTGTTCCCTTCGAGCTTGGCGGGCGCAGCACCATAGTGGTGGATCACCTGGCCGGCTTTCTGATTGCCCAGCGCCCCCTTGCCCTGACCCTCATTCTCTTGCTCATCGCCTATGGCGCCATCACCCCCTTGCTGGATGGCCGCTGGCGTGCCCGTCCCATCGACAGGGTATTGAGCCTGTTCAAGCTGCTCGGGCTGGTCCTGGCCATTTTGTATGTCACAGACTGGGGCCCTGCCTGGTTGATGACCCCGGATCGCCTCCCCTTCCTGTTCGACAAACTGGCCATGTCAGTGGGTCTCATCGTGCCTATCGGCGCCATGGCCCTGACCTTCCTGCTCGGTTTCGGCCTGCTGGAATTCATCGGGGTGCTGATGCAACCCGTGATGCGCCCCCTGTGGCGCACGCCGGGTCACTCCGCCATCGATGCGGTCGCCTCTTTCGTCGGCAGTTACTCGGTGGGCCTGCTCATCACCAACCGGGTCTTCCTCGCAGGCAAGTACACGGTGCGAGAAGCCGTCATCATCGCCACCGGCTTCTCCACAGTCTCGGCCGCCTTCATGATCATCGTGGCCAAGACCCTCAACCTGATGGGACACTGGAACTTCTACTTCTGGTCCACCCTGGTGATCACCTTCGTCATCACCGCCATCCTGGCCCGGATTCCCCCCATCAGCACCATGGCGCACCAGGGCGAGACCGACGAGCCGCTACCGGCTGGCATGAGCCGCTGGCAGGCGGCCCTCACCTGCGGCCTGACCCAGTCCCACCAGGCCGATCCCCTGTTGCGGCAATTGAAGGACAACCTCAGGGACGGTCTTCACATGGCCGCAGCCGTGGTGCCCACCATACTGTCCGTCGGTCTGCTGGGCCTGCTGCTGGCAAAGCACACTCCCCTGTTCGATCTGCTGGGCTGGCTGCTCTGGCCACTGACCTGGCTGCTGGATCTCGGCGAGCCGCTCGCCACCGCCAAGGCCCTCTCTGCCGGTCTGGCCGAGATGTTCCTGCCCGCCATCCTGCTCAAGGATGCCGACCTGCTGGTGCGCTATGTCGCGGCCGTGGTTTCGGTCAGCTCGGTGCTCTTCTTCTCTGCCTCCATCCCCTGCATCCTGGCCACCCGGATCCCGGTGAGCGTGGGACAGCTGGTGGTGATCTGGCTGCTGCGCACCCTGCTTGGCATCCTGCTGGCCGCCTTGTGCGGCAGGCTGGCGCTGGCCCTCGGCTGGCTCGGTTGACCAGGGCCCATAAAAAAACAAAGCGCCATCAGGCGCTTTGTTTTTATCAGAATTGTCTCAGGGGGCGATGACGGCGAACCGGCCGCTGTTGAAATCATCTATCGCCTGATGGATCTCTGCCTCGCTGTTCATGACAAAGGGGCCATAACCCACGATGGGTTCATCGATGGGCTCGCCACTCAGCAGCAACAAGCTGGCCTCGCCTTCCGCCTCCAGCATGAACTCCTCACCGTTGGGATCGAGCAGCACCAGTTGTGCTTCGCCCGCGCGCTCCTGACCGTTGATAATGAGAGAGCCCTTGAGCACCACCAAGGCGCTGTTCCATCCCGCTACCGCCGGCAGCACCACGCTGGCCCCGCCCTTGAGCCGCAGATCCCAGATGTTCATGGGCGAGAAGGTGCGGGCTGGCCCCTCTACCTCGCCTTGTTGCAACCCGGCATCGTTCCCGGCGATGATGCGTACCCGCACATCGCCCTCCTTGAGGCTCAGTTGCGGGATGGTGTCGCTGGTGATGCCCTGATAACCGGGCGTCGACATCTTGTGTTTGGCGGGCAGGTTGACCCACAGCTGCACCATATCGAGGGTGCCACCACGACGGGTAAACCCCTGGGAGTGGAATTCGTCGTGCATGATGCCGGCGGCGGCCGTCATCCACTGCACGTCTCCCGGACCGATGATCCCCCCCTGGCCGGTCGAGTCGCGATGGGCAACCTCCCCTTCATAGACGATGGTGACCGTCTCGAAGCCACGGTGCGGGTGTTCCCCCACGCCCCTGGCATGATCGGCGGGCTCGAAATGTGCCGGGCCAGCCCTGTCCAGCAGCAGGAAGGGGCTCAAGGCGCGGCCATGGGTCTGATACGAGAACAGCGAGCGAACCGGGAATCCGTCGCCGACCCAGTGTTGTCGAGGGGCGCTGTAAATACCGATGACTCTTTTCATGATGCTCTCCTGGGTGATCGTCACGGGATGTGTCGTTGCTCGCATTGTGAGTCTGGAACGCTGCGTCCGGTAGACGTAAAATTTGCCATCAGCGTCCTATTTTGTGAACGATAACCCCATGCAACAGGATCTCAACGACCTCTATTTCTATGTCCAGGTGGTGGATCACGGGGGCTTTGCCCAGGCCGGCAGGGCCCTCGGCATGCCCAAATCCAGGCTCAGCCGCCGCATCGCCATGCTGGAGGAACGACTCGGGGTGCGTCTTATCCAGCGTTCCACCCGCAGCTTCACCGTCACCGAACTCGGGCAGGCTTATTACACCCGTTGCCGGGCCATGCTGGTGGAAGCCGATGCGGCGCAGGATCTCATCGCCGCGACCCAGAGCGAGCCTTGCGGTCTGGTGCGCATCGCCTGCCCCATCGATCTGCTCCACGCCCACGTCGGGAGGATGCTGGTCTCTTTCGCCCTGGCCCATCCCAGCGTCAAGGTGCAGCTCGTCGGGGTCAACCGGGCGGTGGATCTGGTCGCGGAGGGGTTGGACATGGCTCTCAGGGTGCGACCACTGCCCCTGGAGGACAGCGATCTCGCCATGCGGGTGCTGGGTTATGCGACCCAGTGTCTGGTGGCAAGCCCGGCCCTTGTCGCGTCACTCGGCATGCCCCGGGCCCCCGCAGATCTGCTGTCATGGCCGAGCCTCGGTCATGGCGCCAGCCTGGAAGGCCATCACTGGACCCTGCTGGGCCCCAATGGGGCCAGAGTCAAACAGCACCACAGCCCCCGCTTTGCCACCACCGACATGCAGACATTGCGTCAGGGGGCGATCGACGGGCTCGGGGTCGTGCAACTGCCCACCATGATGATGGATGAGCCCCTGGCCGATGGCCGGCTGGTGCGTCTGCTCCCCGACTGGGCACCGCGCCAGGAGGTGATCCACGCGGTCTTCCCCTCACGCCGCGGTCTGCTGCCTGCCATCCGCGCCCTCATCGATCATCTGGTCGAGGGCTTCTCCCCCCTGGGGCAGGCAAGTACGCAGCTCCCGCCATGATCTGTGCATGGCCGTTCCCGGGTGTGCTGACATGCAAAAGGCCAGAGCTTGGCTCTGGCCTTTTCATTTTCCCCTTCACAGAGGAGGGGAAACGGATACGGGCAGTATCCTCAGAAGGGCATTTTGAAGCCCGGGGGCAGTTGCATGCCGCCGGTCAGCTCGCCCATCTTGGCCTTGTTCTGCTCTTCCACGCGGCGCACGGCGTCATTGACGGCGGCGGCGACCAGATCTTCCAGCATCTCCTTGTCATCTTCCATCAGGCTGGGATCGATCTCGATACGACGCACGCTGTGGCTGCCGGCCATGGTCACCTTGACCATGCCTGCGCCCGCCTCGCCGACCACTTCCATCTGGGCCAGCTGCTCTTGCATCTTCTGCATGCGCTCTTGCATCTGTTGGGCCTGTTTCATCAGGTTACCCATTCCACCTTTACCAAACATAGATCGTCTCTCGTCTTGAAATCCGGCATCCAGCGCCGGGCTGTGGGTTCATCTGCCCTAAGTGGGGGCAGCCAAAGGTCTTTTCAACCGGGGGCAAGCCCCGGCACGGTTTTTTCACCGCAACTCAGCGACTCAGTGGTTCGATGCTCTCGGGATGGAGCACGGCGCCGAAACGCTGCTGCAAGAATTGTACGTTGGGATCCGCCGCCAGATCCCGGCTCACCTGTTCACGCACCCCGAGATAGAGACGATGCTCTATCTCGAGCGGCGTCTCCCGCGCGGGATCCGAGCCCAGGGTCACATCGATGTGAACCGGGCCGCCCAGCTCGGGACCGATGATCTCGGCCAGATCGGCGCGGGCCTTGTCGCTCACCAGATGGCGCTGCTCGGGTTTGAGCAGCAGGGAGACCCGATTGCCTTCCCGGGTCATCACCGCGTTGATGGCCAGTTGACGCAGCCGACCACCCACCCCGGTGCGGGCGATGAGCTCGGCCCAGGCGTCCCCGCAATTGACCAGCAAGGACGAGGGGATCAGACGGGCGACCTCCCCCTCCTCCTCGGGTTGTTCGTCGCTCTCCAGCGCATCCCAGTCGATGGTCTCCATCAACGCAATGGCGGGCTGAGGCTCGCTGGCGGCCACTGGAGGCGCGGCAGGCACCATAGCGGCAACCACAGGTGCCGCCGCATCCGCGCTGCCGGCGTCA
Organism: Aeromonas sp. QDB18; assembly: GCF_027705325.1. Lineage (NCBI taxonomy): Bacteria > Pseudomonadati > Pseudomonadota > Gammaproteobacteria > Aeromonadales > Aeromonadaceae > Aeromonas > Aeromonas sp. QDB18. The sequence continues at coordinate 31,959 of NZ_JAPDBQ010000023.1, read as the reverse complement.
GCGCCCAGATCCCAAGGCGGCAGATCCTCCTGCGAAGGAGGTGCCATGGTGGCGGGAGCTGGCTGGGCGGAAGTCACTGCCCGCGTGGGCAACGGGGCACTGGCAAACCCCTCGTCAAACCCCTGATTCAGATACTCTTCGTAGTCACTGGCCCCCTCTTCATAGGCATCGAGAGGGGGCAGGTCGTCATACCCTGTTTGCAAGGCAGGTCCCTGCCCCGGCATCTCGGGCCGCGCCGCTGGTTGCACCTCGGCCTGGGGCGAAGTCGCGACGGCAGGCATCGCAGGGGCCGGTTTGGTCGCGGCCACCGATTTGACGGGAGTGATCCGGGCGGGCACGGCGTTTGCACTCTGCTCGCCACGCAGGCGGCTTCGCAGCAAATTGCGCTTGCCAAGCAGGCTCTGCATGCTGGAGGTCGAAGAGATGGCGACGTCTTCCCCTTGGACCTCAACCTGCTGCGTCTGCCCGGCGTCATCCGCCGCCAACGGCGCAGAGGCAGGCTCTGTAGGCGGACTGGCAGGCACCACGGCCTCGTAACCCATCCGTTCGGCCTCACGCAGCAGCTCATCCTGCTCGGCAAAGAGCGGATCCAGCACTGCGCCCTCCTCCGCCTTGAGTGAGGTGGCGACGTGCTCGGCCTCAAGGACCGATGCTGGCGCGGCGGGAGCCTTTGGTGCTGCGCTGGCAGCCGGGGCCGGCTCAGCCCCCTGGGGCTTTCCCGGCAGGAGCGGCGCGCTTTCCCTCGCTGCCGCCATCACGCCGGTGTGCCCTGTCATGAGAGGCTGGGCCGCCAGGTTGGCGGGATGGACCACCTCGCGCCGGGGCGAGAAGGCCAGCATCCGCAGACAGGTCATCTCCAGTGCGGTGCGCCCGTCAGGGGCCCAGGGCAGATCCTTGCGCCCCCCCAGCACGATTTGATAGCAGAGCTGTACCTCTTCCGGGCTCATGGCTCCGGCAAGCTGCAGCAAGGCATCGGCATCCGCCCCCTGCTCCTGCACGCTCGCAGGCAGCAGTTGCGCCATGGCCACCCGATGGAGCAAGGCTTCCAGCTCGGCGTGAAGCTGGTCGAAATCCGGCCCCAGGGTAGCAATCTCGGTGATCTTGGCCATGGTGGCCGGGGCATCCTGGCGCAGCACTGCCTCCAGCAACTGGTGCAGGTGGTGATGATCGAGGGTCCCCAGCATGGTGAGCACGCTCTCCAGGCGCACGCTGCCGTTGCCGTGGGCCAACGCCTGATCGGTGAGGCTCAGGGCATCGCGCATGCTGCCGTCGGCCGCCTTGGCCAGGGCCAGCAGGGCGCGAGGCTCGAAGGGTTGGCCCTCCTGGTCCAGCACCCATTCGAGCTGCCTGGCAATCTGGGTCTGATCCAGGCTCTTGAGATGAAACTGCAGGCAGCGCGAGAGGATGGTGATGGGGAGCTTCTGCGGATCCGTGGTGGCCAGCAGGAATTTCACATAGGGGGGCGGCTCTTCCAGGGTTTTGAGCAGCGCATTGAAGCTGTGGCGCGACAGCATGTGCACTTCATCGATGAGGTACACCTTGAAACGACCACGGGCCGGACGGTACTGCACGTTGTCGAGCAGCTCTCGGGTGTCTTCCACCTTGGTGCGGGACGCCGCATCGATTTCCAGCAGATCGACGAAATTGCCCTGATCGATCTCGCGGCAGGTATCGCACACACCGCACGGATGGCTGCTGATCCCCTGCTCGCAGTTAAGGCTCTTGGCCAGAATGCGGGCGATGGTGGTTTTGCCCACGCCGCGGGTCCCGCTCAGGAGGTAGGCATGGTGAAGCCGCCCCTGATCCAGGGCATTGGTCAGGGCCGTCAGCACATGTTGCTGGCCGACCACTTGTTCAAACGTATGGGGGCGCCATTTGCGCGCCAAAACCTGATAGCTCATAGATCTCGATGCTGGGAAACGAGGCATTGAGGCTGGATGCTAACACAAATGGAGGGCTGGCTGTATGGGGGATGCGCCGCCTTGGGAGGGATCGCTTGAATTTCAAACCGGTGCCCGTTCAGGCACCGGTTTGCGGCAGAAAGCAGGGTGACGAGGCCTGCCGCGCGAAGGGGCGATTTACGCCCCCGCGAGTTCCACCAGAGAGACCACCTTGACGCCGGCGGCGGTCAGGCGGGCATCACCGCCCAGGGACGGCAGGGAGATGATGAAGGCGGCATCCGCTACCTCACCGCCGGCGCGGCGGATGAGCTTGACGGTGGCATCGACGGTGCCGCCGGTGGCCAGCAGATCGTCCACCACCAGCACCTTGTCACCGGGCACGATGGCATCGGTGTGCAGTTGCAGGGTGTCGGTGCCGTACTCCAGGGCGTAGGACTCCTCGATGACGGCGCGGGGCAGCTTGCCCGGCTTGCGCACCGGCACGAACCCCAGCCCCATGGCGTAGGCAACCGGGGCGCCGAAGATGAAGCCACGGGCCTCGGTGCCGACAATCTTGGTGATGCCTTGATCACGGTAATGATCGGCCAGCAGATCGATGGTGGCCTTGAAGGCCTCGGCATTCTCGATCAGGCTGGTGATGTCGCGAAACAGAATGCCCGGCTTCGGATAGTCGGGAATGGTCTTGATGCTCGCTTCGATAAACTTCAGGGTTTCCGGATTCATTATTTGACCGCTTATTTTTTGAGCCCTGCCATGGCGGCGCACGGGGTCTCCGCCTGGGGGCAATAAAAAGGCCCGTCACGCAAAAATGACGAGCCAACTCCATAGCATTATTGCCGCGATAGCTTAGGGATTTCACTTCTTCATTGCAACCGGCTCCAGCACCGGCAGACGCATCAACCAGGTGAGCAGGATCACCATTATGACAACCAGCAGCCACCTCACCCAGGGCAACGGCACCACCAGCAGCGATACCGAGAACGAGATCAGGATGAAGATGATGGCGCGGCATCTGGCGTGGCGGCGAATGCCGCGATACTGCTGCCAGTCGAGGATGGGGGGGCCAAACCAGGGATGCGCCAGCAACCAGCCATGAAAGCGGGGGGAGGAGCGCGCAAACAGCGCCGCCGCCAGCAACATGAAGGGGGTTGTCGGCAGCAGGGGCAGGACTATCCCGACTATCCCGGTGGCGAAGGCAAGCCAGCCCAGGGCCATCAGACACCAGCGTTTCATGGGTACTCCTCTAGTGTTTCTCTGCCTTTAGCCTAACAGAGTTGGCCCGGAAGCTGACAGCCTGGCCCAGTCTGCGGCCGTCGATGGGGGCCATCGAGTGGGCAGACGGCTGACAATCCCGGCCATTGCCACTACAATCTGCGCTCTTTTTTCTCCCCTTGTCTTCGGAAGCAGCTATGCGCGTTATTTTGGCCCCCATGCAGGGGGTGCTGGATCACCTGATGCGGGAGGTCCTCACCTCCGTCAATGATTACGACCTCTGCGTCAGTGAATTCATCCGGGTGGTCGATCAACTGCTGCCCGCCAAGGTATTCCATCGCCTCTGCCCCGAGCTCAGACAGGATGGCAAGACCCGTGCGGGGACCCCGGTACGGGTGCAACTGCTGGGACAGCATCCGGAATGGCTCGCCGAAAACGCAGTGCGCGCCATCGAGCTCGGCTCTCCCGGGGTCGATCTCAACTTCGGCTGCCCTGCCCCCACGGTCAACAAGAGCAAGGGGGGCGCCGTGCTGCTCAAGGAACCCGAGACCGTCTATCGCATCGTCAAGGCGGTGCGGGAGGCCGTGCCTGCCCACCTGCCGGTGAGCGCCAAGATCCGCCTGGGATACGATGACAAGGATCTCTATCTGGACAATGCCCAGGCCGTCTATCAGGGGGGCGCCAACGAGCTGGCGGTGCATGCCCGCACCAAGCGCGAAGGCTACAAGGCGCCGGCCCACTGGGAGTACGTGGACGCCATCCGCCGCGCCCTGCCCATCCCCGTCACCGCCAACGGCGAGATCTGGAACCATGCCGATGCCCTGACCTGTGCCCGGGTGTCCGGTTGCGATGCCCTCATGGTGGGCCGGGGCGCCATCTCCCTGCCCAACCTGGCCAACGTGATGAAGACGGGGTGTGCCCACATGAGCTGGGCCGAGGTACTGCAACTGATGGTGACCTACACCGAGCAGGATCTGGCGAGCGACAAGGCCGACTACTACCCGAGTCGCATCAAGCAGTGGTTCTCCTACATAGTGCGGGAATACCCCCAGGCCGACGAGCTGTTTCGCCGCATCCGCACCATCAAGACCGCAGAGGAGATCCGCTCCGCCCTCGAGCGCGAGTGCGCCTCACAGGCCTAGACTTGGCCGCCACCCCGCGGCGCCCTATGATGAAGGCTCATTGACAGGAGGTCAGGATGCAGGGAGTACCGGTCAACTTTACCCATCAGCACGACAGGGCCGATTTTCGCGCCCTGCCGGGGCAGCCTGCGACCGAGCTCTATCGCGCCCACATCCAGCACCACATCTTCGATCCCCATAGTCACGAGGGGTTTGGCCTCGGTGTCATTGAGTGCGGTGCCGAGCGCTTTCGCTATCGCGGCAGCCAGCTCCTGGCCGGTCCCGGCAGCCTGGTGCTGATGAACCCCGATGAGCTGCACACGGGCGAGTCAGCCTGCGAGCAGGGGTGGCGCTATCGCATGCTCTACCTGCCCGCCGACCGGCTCGAGGCCATCAGCGGCGAGCGCGACTGGTATTTCACCGATGCCGTGCGAAGCGATCCGCGCACTGCCCCCGTCCTGCAGGCGACCCTGGATGCCCTCTGGCACTGTGACAGCGAGCTCGCCGCCGACGGCCTGCTGCTAAGGGTGTGCGAGACCCTGCGCCCCCATGCCCGGGCCCTGGCGGCCCCGCGCGAAGCGGCCCACCCTCTGGGCCGCGCTATCGACTATATGCAGGCCTGTTTCGCCCGCCCCATTACCCTGGCCGAGCTGGCCGGTGCAGTGAACCTCAGCCCCTACCACTTCCAGCGCAGCTTCAAGGCCCGCTTTCACGTCACCCCCCAGCAGATGTTGATGGCCATCCGCCTGCAGCGCGCCAAGGGGTGGCTGGCTGCCGGCCTGCCCGCTGCCGAGGTGGCCGCCGCCTGTGGTCTGGCCGATCAGTCCCACCTCAACCGTGCCTTCCTGCGCCGCTATGGCACCACCCCGGTCCGCTACCAGAAACAGGTGCAGGCTGGCCGCTAAAGCGCAATCTGGTTCAATACGCCCCCCTTCCTCCCTGCTAGGCTGGCCTCCTTCTTCTTTACCGGATATGAAACATGTTGATCGGAGTCCTGTTTGCCCTGCTGGCCGGCCTGATGTGGGGGCTCATCTTCGTCGCCCCCCTCTTGGTGGACGGCTATCCCCCCGCCCTGCTCGCGAGCGGCCGCTACCTCGCCTTCGGCCTCATCGTGCTGCCGCTCGCCTGGCAGGCCCGCAAACACCTGGCGGCCCTCTCAGCCAGCGACTGGCGAGAGGCCCTCGCCCTCACTCTGGTGGGGAACCTCCTCTACTACTTCTGCCTGTCGGGGGCCATCTTGCGCATCGGCTCGCCCCTGGCAGCCATGCTTATCGGCACCCTGCCGGTGGTGACGGCCCTGGCCGCCAACCGCCTCTATGGCGCACGGGACGGTCGCCTCTCCCGCACCCGGCTCTACCCGTCCCTGGTGCTGATGGGGGCCGGTCTCTATCTGGTCAACAGCGCCGAGCTCACCTGGCACACCGAGGCGCGCACCGAACAACTGATCGGTATAGCCCTGGCGGTAGGCGCCGTGCTGTGCTGGACCTGGTATCCCCTGCGCAACGCCCGCTGGCTGCGCGAGCACCCGGGCCGCAGTCCGGCCGTCTGGGCCACCGCCCAGGGGCTGGTGACCCTGCCGGTGGCGCTCATTGCCTATCTCGGCAGCCTCGGCCATCTTGCCCTGAGCGCACCGGACTTTCCCCTGCCCTTCGGGCCGACGCCCCTGCGCTTCGTGCTGCTGATGGGGGCGGTGGGGCTCTTCTGCTCCTGGCTCGGCACCCTGTGCTGGAACGAGGCGAGCCAGCGCCTGCCGACCGTGCTGGTCGGGCCGCTCATCGTGTTCGAGACTCTGGCGGGGCTCTTGTACGCCTTTATGCTGCGCGGGATCATGCCCCCCATGAGTACCCTGGTGGGTGTCGTCTGTCTGGTGGCGGGAGTGCTCTACGTCATCACCGGCAAGCCGCAGCACCTGCCGGAAAAACCCGTCAAAGCACGGTTAACTTGACTCATGTCATCTTGATAAACCGCGGGTTTCCCTATACTGGCCGAGTTTTATCACTCGTTTTTGGGGGCTGCTGTGTGTGAAGTGACGCAAGCCCGGTTGGCCGAATGGCATCAGCGCCTTCTGACCGACTGGGCGCAAACAAGAGAGGAGCTGATCCGTCAGCTCAATGCCTGTCGACAAGATGACTGGGCACAGAAGGTGGAGCGCTGCGAGCGAGATCAACTGGTTGATCTGACCAGCCGTCTCGATCTGCCCGGGGTGGAACACAGCGTGGCACGCCTCAAGCGGCTCGACGCGGCGCTCTGCCAGATGGATCTGGGGCTCTATGGCTTCTGCTCCGATTGTGAGGAGCCGCTGCTCCCTGAACAGCTGGAACAGGATCCGACCCTGCAACGCTGCCCGCGCTGCGAGGCCCGCTACCGCAAGGGATTCCACGCTCACGAACTCTGATGGGGGCACCCTTTGTGCCCGCCATTTTCCTCCTCCCCCCCTTCTCGCTTCCCATCATGACCAACCCCCTGGCGCGACGATCCCGGCAACCCCCGAGGGCAGCCGCACAGGCATGAAAAAGGGGAGTCATGGACTCCCCTTCTCGTACTGCGTACTCGTCACTGGGCCAGCAGGTGGCCTACCAGCTCATGACGCCACCCTTGCAGCAGCATGGGCTTGTCCGCCCTGGCCCGCTCCTCGGCACTCATGCGCCAGCTCCAGGTGAAGTACTGGTGGATGATCTTCTTGCTCGCCACCAGCTCCGGTGGAATGTTGCTGGCCTTGGCCTTCTCCTCCACCATGGCCTTGATGCGCTTGAGCTCGGCCTTGTACTGGGGGAAGTCCACCAGACGGCGGATGGGATCGGGCCAGCTCGCAGGGTCGCTCTGCTGGGCGGCGGCGACGATGTCCAGCATCCGCTTGCCGTGGATCTTGATCTCGATGGGCGAGAGGCCCAGCTCGTTAAGATCCCGAAGCGAAGCGGGACGACGCTCCGCCACCTTGAACAGGTGCAGCTCTTTGACCACGAAGTTGAGGGCAAGATCCCGGCGTACCGCTTCCTGCTGGCGCCAGGCGGCCAGCTCGCGCAGGATGGCCAGCTCGCGGCGACCCAGTTGCCAGGCGTTGACTATCTCGAGGTAGGCCTGACGGGGATCGCTGCCCTGGGTCTTGCGGGCGGAGTGGTTCTGGCACTCCTGTTCGAACCAGGGGAACTTGCCGCTCTCGCGCAGTCTGGCCATCACCTTCTCGTAGAGGGGCATGAGGTAGAAGACATCCGCCGCGGCATATTCCAGCTGACGAGGGGTAAGGGGGCGCGCCAGCCAGTCGGTACGGGCCTGATCCTTCTCAAGCTCGACCCCGAGGAATTCGTTGACCAAGGCGCCAAACCCCACCGACACGCCATGACCCAGGAAGGCTGCCGCCAGCTGGGTATCGTGCATCTGGTTGGGCAGGTGACCCGCTTGATGCTGGATGAGTTCCAGATCCTCACCGGAGGCGTGCAGGATGGCAATCTGTCCGGCCCGACCGAGGCGCTGCCACAAACCGGAGAGCTCCAGGGTCAGGGGATCGAGCAGGGCAAGCTGCTTGCCATCGTAGATCTGGAACAGACCGAGCTGGGGATAGTAGGTACGGGTGCGAACGAATTCGGTATCGATGGCCAGGGGAACGTCGGCCAGAGAAGCGAGATACTGATCCAGTTCGGCTTGCTGTGAAATGAGTTGATATTGCATCGTTGCCTGCACGTTGGTCGGATCCAGAAAGAAAAAACCGTGGATGTCCCACGGTTTTGCATAACGACAGCGCTGGACTGCAAAGCAGTGCATGCCGGTTACTGCTTGGCAATCTCCTCGTCGCGCAGCACGCGGCGCAGGATCTTGCCCACGTTGGTCTTGGGAAGTTCGTCGCGAAATTCTACCAGTTTCGGCACCTTATAGGCAGTCAGATGTTTGCGGCAGTGGGCAATTATCTCCTCTTCCGCCAGCTTTGCATCTTTCTTGACCACGAAGATCTTCACCTGCTCGCCGGACACCGGGTTGGGTACGCCGACGGCGGCTACCTCCAGCACCTTGGGATGCAGGGCCACCACGTCTTCTATCTCGTTCGGGTAGACGTTGAAGCCGGAGACCAGGATCATGTCCTTCTTGCGATCGACGATCTTGAAGAAGCCCTGCTCGTCGCATACCGCGATGTCGCCGGTGCAGAGCCAGCCATCCTGCATCACCTCGGCGGTCGCCTCCGGGCGCTGCCAGTAGCCGGTCATCACCTGAGGACCGCGCACCTGCATCTCGCCGGGGGCACCCCGTTCGGTGACCTGGTTCCCCTCGTCATCCACCAGACGGATCTCGGTGGAGCAGACCGGCAGACCGATGGAGCCGTTGTAATCCACCAGATCATAGGGGCAGACGCTCACCAGGGGCGAGCACTCGGTCAGGCCATAGCCCTCCAGCAGCGGGGTGCCGGTCAGCCCCTTCCACTGCTCGGCCACCGCCCGTTGCACCGCCATGCCGCCACCGATAGTGAGCTTGAGCTTGGCAAAATCCATGCCCTTGAACTCGTCGTTGTTGACCAGGGCATTGAACAGGGTGTTCACCCCGGTGATGCAGGTGAAAGGATACTTCTTGATCTCTTTGACAAAACCCGGGATGTCGCGGGGGTTGCTGATGAGCAGGTTGTAGCCCCCCAGACGCATGAACAGCAGGCAGTTTACCGTCAGGGCGAAGACGTGATAGAGCGGCAGCGCCGTGACCACGAACTCCTTGCCGCGCTCCAGCACGGGGCCATAGACACCGAGGCACTGCTCAACGTTGGCGATCATGTTGCGATGAGTCAGCATGGCCCCCTTGGAGAGGCCGGTGGTCCCGCCGGTGTATTGCAGGAAGGCGATGTCCTGGTTGCTGATCTCGGGTTTGATGTACTGCAGGTAGCGCCCCTTGGCGAGGGCCTGGCGCATGGTGCTGGCATGGGGCAGGTTGTACTTGGGCACCAGCTTCTTGACGTATTTGACCACGAAGTTGACCAGGGTCCCCTTGGCCAGCCCCAGGTTGTCACCCATCCGGGTCAGTATCACGTGCTTGACCGGGGTGTCATACACCACTTTTTCCAGGGTGTGGGCGAAGTTGGAAACGATGACGATGGCCTTGGCGCCGGAGTCTTTCAACTGATGCTCCAGCTCGCGCGGGGTATAGAGGGGGTTGACGTTCACCACCGTCATGCCGGCCCGCAGGATGCCGAATACCGCGATGGGGTATTGCAGCAGGTTCGGCATCATCACGGCCACCCTGTCCCCCTTGCCGAGCTTCAGCTCGTTTTGCAGGTAGGCGGCGAAGGCTCGGGACTGCTCCTCCAGCCGGCGGTAGGTAATGGTCTGCCCCATGTTGACGAAGGCGGGCTGATCGGCGAACTGGTTCACCGACTCTTCAAACATCTCGACCAGAGAGCCGTATTGGTCTGGATTGATCTCGGCGGGCACCCCTTCTGGATAACGCTTCAGCCAGACTCTTTCCACGAACTTCTCCTGCATAACTCGCACCTGTGCGCTCACTGTGTTGCCTCCGTCCCTGTCACATCCATTTCAATCAGTTGTTTTAAGTTCATGCTCTAATGCCGCACATATTTACATAAGGCAACATCAATTAACAGTGAATTAACAACGGGAAATGTGAGGGAGAAAGCAAACCTGACATGATTCAAAGCCGCCGATCCTACCGGATTTGAGCGAAGTTTTCGATATAAACGGCGGTTTCTGATGAATTTTCCATATGAAAATGATGGCCTCCTGCCACCGTCACCCGTTCAATGTGGCCAAAGGCCGCCTCCCGCAACTGCCACTGTGCCAGGAGCCCGGGGAAGCCCTGCTCTCCCCGGATAAAGAGCACCGGACAGACGATGGCCCGGATCAGGGCCTGGGCCTGCCCCTCGCTCATGCGCAGGGGCGAGAGATCGCGAAGACGGGGATCACTGCGCCAATACCAGCGCCCTTCCCGCGCCTCCAGTTGTCGCTCGCAGATAAGGCGTGCCGCACTCGGGGGGATGTCCGCCACCTTGCAGCGGGCAGCCACCGCCTCCTCGAGGGTGGCAAATCCACTGGTTGCACGCTCACGGGTACGAGTGCGGTTGAGGATGGCGCGGCGCAGCTGCCCCGGTACCTCCTCGTCGGGCTGGCTCAAGGGGCCGAGCCCCTCCAGCAGAATGAGCCGCTCGATTTGCTCGGGAAAGACGCCGGCATAGGCAGAGGCAATCAGCGCCCCCAGAGAGTGACCAAGCAGGATGAAACGCTGCCAGCCCGCGGCCTGGGTGATCTGGTAGAGATCATCCAGCCAGTCCACGAAGACATAGGGAGTCGACTTGTGATCGGAGTGACCATGGCCCGGCAGATCGACGCAGACCAGATGAAACGCCCCCAGCCAGGGGGCCAGAGGCAAAAAGCTGGCACCGTTGTCGAGCCAGCCATGGAGGGCCACCAGCAGCGGTCTGTCCTCCTGACCATTGTCCAGCAGGGCGATGTGCCGCCCGTCCGCCAGGCGCAGCCTGCGCTCCTGCAATGTCGCCGTCATCCGGGCTCCTCAGCGGCGCAGGGGCCGTCTGGGCCAGAAGGGATCATAGAAAGGATCGTAAAAGTAGGGATCCATGTAGCGGATCTCCACCTCCTTCACCGGTGGCCACAGCTTGCTCCCCGTCACCTTGAGTACCGAGAAGCGATACTTGTGCTCGCCAATCTGGCTGTCCACCGGCTTGTCGAGGGTGCCGAGCACCGTCAGGCTGCGACCCTTGGCATAGAGGGTCGGGTCGACAAACCCCTGCATGATGGCGAGAAAACGACCGGGGCTCTGCTCGGTCTGCTCCGGCACCCCGTTGGACTTGAGGGGCAGATAGACCACCTCGATGACACTCTGATCCGCCTTGTTGTGGACCGCCGAGATGACACCGCTCCAGCGGGCCGGCTTGCCTTCCATCCCCTTCAGGGCGGGTTGATAGGCCACCAGCTGATCCGCAGGCTCATAGGCAAGCTCTTTGGGCACCGTGCTGCAACCGCCCAGCAGCAGCCCCACCAATCCCAGCATGATCACGGATTTTCTCATTCGTCTCTCCATCATCGTCCGATAAAGCAGCCCGGGGCAGCCGTTGCCGCCTATTCGCGACCCGGCAGTTTCTTCCAGGTCACCTTGTCACGCAGATAGACAGGGGTGGCTTGCTCAACCGGCACCGCCTCACCCGCAAACCAGGCCTGGCGTGCCAGAGGCAGCATGTCGGCGGCCGCCGGGAAACGCACCTGGCTTGGCATCAGCACATCTGCCAGGCCGCCCAGAGTCTCGCCATAGGTTTCAAAACCGGTGCCAACGCAGCTCACCGCGCCAGTCAGCTTGTCACGGGCCTGCACCAGTGCGGCTGGCTCGCTCACCACCTCCTCGCCCACCAGCGTCATCACTCCGTCCACCAGGGCGTAGTGGCCAAAATAGACCTCGTCCATGCGCGCATCGATGGCGGCAAGCACCTGCTCGGCCCCTTCCAGCTTATGGGCCCCCTGGGCCATGGCCGCCAGGGTGGAGACACCGATCATCGGCACGCCGGCACCAAAGGCGAGCCCCTGGGCCACGCTGATCCCGATCCGTACCCCGGTGAAGGAGCCAGGCCCACGACCGAAGGCGATGGCGTCGAGCTCATCCAACGATAGACCGGCTTCATCCAACAGAGCCTGAACCATGGGCAGGATCTTGCGGGTATGGTCACGGGGCGCCTCTTCCCAGCGGGAGTAGAGGGTATCGCCCACCAAGAGGGCTGCGGAGCAGGCTTCGGTGGCGGTATCCACGGCCAGGATCTTCAACTCATCCATTCTTTTTATTCTCTTCACATCAGTCAGTTAAATCGTCAGCATGGCCAAGGCCTGCCGTCATGCATGGCCGGGGGCAATCAGCCCCGGCGCGGCGGACTCACTCCCGTGGTCCGAAAAATTCTCCCAGGGTCGCCAGCTCCCGGGTCCGTGGAATGGCAGGCAGGCTCTTGATGAAGGTGGCGCCATAGGGCTTGTTGACCACCCGGGGATCACAAATAACCAATACGCCGTGATCACTGCGATCACGGATGAGCCGCCCCACCCCCTGCTTGAGGGCAATCACCGCCTTGGGCAACTGCAGCTCGGCAAAGGGATCCCCCCCCTTGAGCTTGCAATCCTCCACCCGTGCCTTGAGCTGGGGATCGTCCGGGCTCGCAAAGGGCAGCTTGTCGATGATAACACAGGACAATGCCGCCCCCCGCACGTCTATCCCCTCCCAGAAACTGCTGGTGGCCACCAGCACGGCCCGACCGTTTTCCACGAAGGTCTTGAGCAGCCGCTGCTTGTTGTCTTCCCCTTGCAGCAGGACGGTGCGGCCGATTTCCCGGCGTAGCACCTCAGCCACCTGGCGCATCACCTGATGGCTGGTGCAGAGGAAAAAACATCCCCCCGGCGTCTTGTTGATGAGGGGGATCATCAGGGTCGCCAGCTGCTCCCCGCGCCCGAAGGCATTGGGCTCTGGCAAGAAACGGGGTACGCACAGGCGCGCCTGCTCGGCGTAATCGAACGGACTGTCGAGAATGAGTTCGGCGCTGCCGGCCAGCCCCATCTCGGCGACGAAGTGGGCGAAGCGATTGTCCACCGTCAAGGTGGCCGAGGTGAAGATCCAGGCCACCTCGGGGCGCTGCACCTCGGCACCGAAGCGCTCGGCGACCGACAGCGGCGTCAGATTGAGGGTAAAGTGCAGACGCGAACAGTCATACCAGTAGGAGAAACCGGTCTGGTTGACCGCCAGCACCTCCCCAAGGCGGGTGCGCAGCTCGCTGATGCGCTCGAAACAGTGATCCAGCAGCTCCCCTCGCCCGAGCGCCAGTTTCAGCACTTCATAACAGAGCCCGATGGCATCGTTGAGGCGGGCCAGCGCCTGGGCCCAGAGGGATTGTCTCAGCAGATCCCGGGTGTTGCCGCGCCCCCCCTCCACGCCGAAGGCAAGGCGCAGATCCTGACTGGCAATGGCGAGCCTGTCCGCCGCCTTGCCAAGCTGGGCCATGTCATGAGCCTCTGCCCGGTAGGCAAGCTGGATATCCTGCGCCAAATCCTGGATGGTGCGGCTGCCCACGGACTTGCCGAAGTAGTGGCTGGCGATCTCGGGCAGCTGGTGCGCCTCGTCGAATACATAGACCTGCGCCTCGGGCACCAGCTCGCCAAAGCCGGTGTCTTTGACCGCCATGTCGGCGAAAAAGAGGTGGTGGTTGATCACCACCACCTGGGCGTCCATGGCACGGCGCCGGGCGATGACCAGGTGACAATCATCGTAATAGGGGCAGTCGCGACCCAGGCAGTTGTCGTTGGTGCTGGTGACGTGGGCAAGGATCTCGGCGTTCTCCTGTAGCCCCGGGATATCCCCCACATCGCCGTTGTCGGTAGCGGTCGACCAGGATTTGACCTTCACGAGATCGCTCAGGACCTCGGGCTTTTGCAGATGGGATTCACTCAACAGCCGGTTCATCCGCTCGATGCAGAGGTAATTGCTGCGCCCCTTGAGCAGTGCCACCGGCGGGGTGTAGTGAAGCGCCCCCGTGATGGTGGGCAGATCCCGATAGAAGAGCTGCTCCTGCAGATTCTTGGACCCGGTGCTGATCACCACCCGCTTGCCGGATTCCAGCGCAGGCACCAGATAGGCATAGGTTTTGCCAGTGCCCGTTCCAGCCTCCACCAGCAAACGGCCACCTTGCTTGATGGCGCGGGACACCGCCTCGGCCATCTCCAGTTGCGGGGCACGGGCCTTGAAGCCGTCAATATGGCGGGCCAGGGGGCCGTCTGGCTTGAACAGGGTCTGGATGATGGTCAAAGGCATGTCCCGTTGCAAAAGCGGGCATTATGCCAAAAGCGCGGAAAAAGCGGGACTGATAATGCGTTCAGACGAAGAGATCAATCCGGTGGTCCGGATCCGGTTTGTGATCATCATCCTGTACCGCTGGTTGATCAGCCTTTGGCGGCTGCTCTCTCTGCTGGTGATGCTGGCCACCGCCGCCATTGTCGGTGCCTATCTTGCGCAGCTGATGTTTCTGGCTGATCTGGGTCACCTCCCGCTTGATGTCATCCGGGCTCGGTGTCGAGGGTGCACGGGGCAGGATGGGAAATAACAGGTCCTGGCTGGGCATGATGTCGCCTCCTTTGGCATCTCATTGTCTAGTTATCGACCAGAAAACCGTTTTCTCAACTTTAATCGTCCTGATCACATTTTTCGGTTGCATTTTCTGTCAAGGCAGGTAGTTTAAATCGGGCGTCAACAACGGCATCTGATTTGTAAAGGATTGATTACATCATGAAGTTCACCACCCTGAAGACTCATCATCACCATCATCATCCCGAATAGTCTTTCAGGAGGTTGACTGCTGGAAGACACTTAACTGGTGACTTCCAAAAGGACCGCAAGATTCATAAACCCTCGGAAGCACATACTTCCGAGGGTTTTTTCGTTTTTGACTAAAAGGAAATCGAGCAATGGAAACACAACGTCTGCGCATCGCCATGCAAAAATCCGGTCGTCTGAGCCAGGATTCCCAGGCCCTCTTCAAGAGCTGCGGCCTCAAGATCAACCTGCGGGAACAGCGCCTCATCGCCCATGTCGAGAACATGCCCATCGACATTCTGCGAGTGCGTGATGACGACATCCCGGGTCTGGTGATGGAAGGGGTGGTCGATCTTGGCATCATCGGCGAGAACGTTCTCGAAGAGGTGCAGCTCATTCGCGCAGCCCAGGGGCAGCCCTTTGCGGTGAAGACCCTCAAGCAGCTCGACTTCGGCGGCTGCCGCCTCTCTCTGGCGGTGCCGGACGATGTCAACTACACAGGACCCGAGAGCCTGGCCGACAAGCGCATCGCCACCTCCTACCCCGGTCTGCTCAAGCGCTTCTTCGACGAGAAGGGCCTGGGCTTCAAGAGCGTGATGCTGGGTGGCTCGGTGGAAGTGGCCCCCCGCGCGGGTCTGGCCGATGCCATCTGCGATCTGGTCTCCACCGGCGCGACCCTGGAAGCCAACGGCCTGAAAGAGGTCGAGGTGATCTACCGCTCCAAGGCCGTCCTGGTGCAGGCTCCCAACCCCCTGAACGATGCCAAGCAGAAACTCATCGACAAGCTGCTGCCCCGCATCCAGGGGATGCAGCAGGCGCGCGAAAGCAAATACATCATGCTGCACGCCCCCAAAGACAAGCTCGATGCCATCACCGATCTGCTGCCGGGGGCGGAGCGTCCCACCATCATGCAGCTCGCCGGTGACACCAACCAGGTGGCCCTGCACGTCGTCTCCAGCGAAACCCTGTTCTGGGAGACCATGGAACAGCTCAAGGCCCTGGGTGCCAGCTCCATCCTGGTGCTGCCCATTGAAAAGATGATGGAATAAGCCGAGATGATGGAATAAGGAAGACACATCATGCAGACCCTGATCTGGAAGACCCTCTCCCCCGCCCGGCAAGCCGAGGTCCTGACCCGGCCCGCCCTTGGCGACGAAGCCGACATCGGTACCGTGGTGCGAGACATCATTGCCGCGGTACGTAGCCGGGGCGATGAGGCCCTGCGCGAGCTGAGCCAGCGTTTCGAACGCGCGCCCCGCGAACAGCTTCGGGTGAGCGACGCGGAAGTGGATGCCGCCTGCGCTCGACTCGGTGATGACATCAAGGGTGCCATCGAGGCCGCCATCGCCAATATCCGTACCTTCCACGCCGCCCAGGTACAGCCCGTCGTCCGAGTCGAAACCCAGCCCGGGGTACTGTGCGAGCTGCGCACCCAACCCATCAGCCGGGTCGGCCTCTATGTCCCGGGAGGCAGCGCGCCGCTCCCCTCCACCGTGATGATGCTGGCCATTCCGGCAAGCCTGGCCGGTTGCCGTGAGGTGGTGCTCTGTACCCCGTCTCCGGCGAGCGACGAGATCCTGTTTGCCGCCCGCGCCTGTGGCGTCCGTCAGGTGTTCGCCATCGGCGGCGCCCAGGCCATCGCGGCCATGGCCTATGGCACGCAAACCATCCCCAAGGTGGACAAGATCTTCGGCCCGGGCAACGCCTATGTGACCGAAGCCAAGGGCCAGGTTTCCCGTGACTGGCGGGGCGCCGCCATCGACATGCCAGCCGGCCCCTCCGAGGTGCTGGTGATCGCAGACGAGAGCGCCAACCCGGCCTTCGTGGCATCGGATCTGCTCTCCCAGGCCGAGCACGGCCCCGACAGCCAGGTGGTGCTGGTCACCACCTCCGCTTCCCTGGCCGATGCCATCGGCAGCGAGATCCAGGCGCAACTCGCCGACCTCAGCCGCCGCGACATCGCCGAGCAAGCCCTGAAGGCAAGCCTGGTGATCCTCTGCGACAACCTGGAGGAGGCCTGCGCCATCTCCAACGCCTATGCACCGGAACACCTCATCGTGCAGACCCGGGCACCCCGGGATCTGCTGGACAAGCTCGAGAACGCGGGCTCCATCTTCCTCGGGGCATGGACACCGGAGTCGGTCGGTGATTACGCCAGCGGCACCAACCACACTCTGCCCACCTACGGCTATGCCCGCACTTGCTCGAGCCTGGGGCTTGCTGACTATCAGCGCCGCTACACGGTTCAAGAGCTCACTGCAGACGGCATTCGCGGCCTTGGCCCCATTGTCCAGCGCATCGCCCAGGCCGAGGGGCTCGATGCCCACAAGCATGCCGTCACCCTCAGGTTGAACGCCCTGGCCGCCGAGCCCCAACAAACAGCACAGCAGAAGGATTTGTCATGAGCATCGTCAATCTGGCCCGTCGCGTTGTACGGGCTCTCACTCCCTACCAGTCCGCGCGCCGCATCGGCGGCCAGGGCCACGTCTGGCTCAATGCCAACGAGGCCCCCCTGGCCTATCCCTTCACCGTCGAGGGGAGTCGCCTCAACCGCTATCCCGAGTGCCAGCCGGCCGAGGTGGTGAATGGCTATGCCGCCTACGCCGGGGTCAATCCGGATCAGGTGCTGGTAAGCCGCGGTGCCGACGAGGCCATCGAGCTCTTGATCCGCACCTTCTGCGAGGCGGGGGAAGATCAGATCCTCATCTGCCCCCCCACCTACGGCATGTACGCCATCAGCGCCGAGACCTGTGGCGTGGGGATTGTCGAGCAGCCATTGACCGCCAGCCGTCAGCCGGACTGGCCCGCCATCGCCGATCGCCTCTCTGACGTGAAGCTGGTGTTCCTCTGCTCCCCCAACAATCCCACCGGGGATCTGGTGGGCCGCAAGGGACTCGTCGCCCTGCTGGAGAAGGCCCGGGACCGCGCCATCATCGTCGTGGACGAGGCCTACATCGAATTCTGCCCGGAGGCCTCCGTGGTGGACCTGCTCGCCCAATACCCGAACCTGGTGGTGACCCGCACCCTCTCCAAGGCCTTCGCCCTGGCAGGGATCCGCTGCGGCTTTACCCTGGGGGATCCCGAGGTGATTGCCATGCTGGCCAAGGTGATCGCGCCCTACCCCATTCCCGACCCCATCGCCCAGATTGCCGCCCAGGCGCTCTCTCCCATGGGGCTGGAACTGATGCAGGAGCGGGTGCAGGAGCTCAACAAGCAAAAGGCGCTCATCAAGGCGGAGCTGCTTCGTCTGTCCTGCGTCAAGGAAGTGTTCGAGGACAAGGGCAACTTCGTGCTGGTGCGCTTCGTGGATGGCGCCGCCGTGTTCGCCGCCATGAAGGCCGCCGGCATCATCTTGCGTGATTTCTCCAGCAAGCCTGGCCTTGACAACAGCATCCGCATCACCATCGGCTATCAGGGCGAAATGGACGCCGTGCTGGCCGTGCTGCGTGACCTGCCCCCACCCTCTCTGTAAGACAAGCAAGGATGTAGCGATGAAAACCCCGTTTTTGTTTATCGACCGTGACGGCACCCTGATCGAGGAGCCGGTCACCGACAAGCAGGTGGACAGCCTTGCGAAGCTGCGCTTCGAGCCCATGGTGATACCTGTGCTGCGTGAGCTCCAGGCCGCCGGCTACGTGCTGGTGATGGTGACCAACCAGGATGGGCTCGGCACCGCCAGCCTGCCCCTTGAACACTTCCAGCCGCCCCACGACCTGATGATGCACCTCTTCGAATCCCAGGGTGTTACCTGGGAGCAAGTGCTGATCTGTCCCCACTTCCCCACCGACGGTTGCAGCTGCCGCAAGCCTCACCTTGGGCTGGTGAAGGAGTATCTCGCCTCGGGCCGCATCGACTTTGCCAACTCCTTCGTGATTGGCGACAGACAGACCGACATCCAGCTTGCCGAGAACATGGGCATCCGCGGCATACGTTACCACCCGCAAGATCACGGCTGGACTGCCATTCGTGATCAGCTGCTCTCCAAGGGGCGCGTGGCCGAGGTGGAGCGCTACACCAAGGAGACCCGCATCCAGGTGGCGGTGGATCTCGACAAGAGCGGTGGCAACCAGATCGCCACCGGCATCGGCTTCTTCGATCACATGCTGGATCAGATAGCGACCCACGCGGGCTTTCGCCTCAAGCTCAAAGTGAGCGGCGATCTGCACATCGACGATCACCACACGGTGGAAGATGTGGGATTGGCGCTGGGTCAAGCCCTGCGCCAGGCCCTTGGCAACAAGCGCGGCATCGGCCGCTTCGGCTTCGTGCTGGCGATGGACGAGGTGCAGGCGGTGATCGACGGGCGTCCCCGCCAGGAGGCTGACAACACCTCGCTGACCGAGCTGGACGTGGCCACGGCGCTGGATCTGAGCGGCCGTCCCTACTTCGTGTTCGACTGCCCGAGCGGCTTTGGTCGCGACAGCGTGGGAGAGATGGCCACCGAGATGGTGCCCCACTTCTTCCGCTCCCTCTCTGACGCCATGGCCATCACCTTGCAGATGAAGGTGGGCAGCGGCAACACCCACCACCAGGTGGAAGCGCTGTTCAAAGGCTTTGGCCGCGCCCTGCGCCAGGCCATTCGCGTGGAAGGGAGCGAGCTTCCCTCCAGCAAGGGGGTGCTGTGATGGGGAAACAGAACCTGGTCATCATCGACACCGGCTGCGCCAATCTCGCCTCGGTGCGCATGGCGTTCGAGCGCCTCGGCGTGCAGCCCAGGGTGAGCTGCAAGGCCGCCGACATCGAGCAGGCCGACAAGCTGATCCTGCCCGGCGTCGGCACTGCCATCGCCGCCATGAAGAACCTCAATGAGCGGGAACTGGTGCCCCTCATTCGCGCCGCCAAGCAGCCGCTGCTCGGTTTTTGCCTCGGCATGCAGATGCTGGCACAGGCCTCGGAAGAGAACATGAGCGCCGATGGCAGCGAAGGAGCGCTCATCGACTGCCTCGGCATCGTGCCTGGCAGGATCCGCCTGATGGAGGTGGGCAACCTGCGCCTGCCCCACATGGGCTGGAACCAGATTGAACACGACGAGACCCACCCGCTACTCAAAGGCATCCCCAGCGGCAGCTACTTCTACTTTGTCCACTCCTATGCGCTGGAGGTGACCGACGCGACCCTGGCGACCTGCGACTACGGCCTGCCCTTTACCGCCATCGTCGGGCGGGACAACTTCTTTGGCGCCCAATTCCACCCGGAGCGATCCGGCCCGGCCGGTGCCCGCCTACTGCAAAACTTTCTGGAGCTATGACAGGCATGATTATTCCCGCAATCGACCTTATCAACGGTCAGGTCGTGCGCCTCTACCAGGGCGACTACGGCCAGAAAACCGCCTACAGCGACAACCCGCAGGCCCGCTTCGATGACTATGTCAGCCAGGGGGCGGCGCAGCTGCACCTGGTGGATCTGGACGGCGCCAAGGATGCCAAGGCCCGCCAGTTGGCCCTCATCGCCCAGTTGCTGTCCGCCACCGAGGCACCGGTGCAGGTCGGCGGCGGCGTGCGCAGCGAACAGGATGTGGCCGACTTGCTGGCGGCCGGCGCCAGCCGGGTGGTGATCGGTTCCACCGCCGTCAAATCTCCGGATCTGGTGGCCAGCTGGATGGAGAAATATGGCCCCGAGCGCATCGTGCTGGCGCTGGATGTCAACATCGATGAACAGGGCAACCGCCACATCGCAGTGGCTGGCTGGCAGGAGAACAGCGGCATCTCCATCGAGGCGCTGATCGAGCGCTTCCTCCCCGCCGGACTCAGACACGTGCTCTGCACCGACATCAGCCGGGACGGTACCCTGGCGGGCACCAACGTCGAACTCTACCGGGATCTCTGTGCCCGCTACCCGAGCGTCGGCTTCCAGGCGTCCGGCGGTATCGGCGGTCTGGCGGATATCGAGGCGCTCAAGGGAACCGGCGTCAAGGGGATCATCCTCGGCCGTGCCCTGCTGGAGGGCAAGTTTGACGTGGCAGAAGCCATTCGCTGCTGGGGTGACGGCCGCGCTGCGTGACGCGCCCCTTTCCGGCATCAGACAGCCTGCCCATCCGGGCAGGCCTCTTTCTCCCCGATGGGGGCGAACCTTATGATTTGGCAGCAATTGGCTCTATACTCGACCTCACAGGGATAGCGTCATGGAAGACATATGTTGACACCTCACAACGCCACCATCCTGATCGTCGACGACTCACCCGAAAATCTGATGGTACTGACCGAATTGCTTTCGCCTCATTACCGCGTGCTGGCTGCGCAGAGCGGGGAAAAATGCCTGCGCATCGTCAGCGCGGATCCAAAGCCTGACCTCATCCTGCTGGATGTGATGATGCCCGGCATGGATGGTTATGAAGTGCTCAGGCAATTGCGTCAGTCCCCGATCAGCAGCCGTATTCCCGTCGTTCTGCTCACCGCCCTCGCCGACCCCCAGAGCGAGGAGTTCGGCCTCTCCCTCGGCGCCGCTGATTACATCACCAAGCCCATCAAACCGGTGGTCGTTCAGGCCCGGGTGCGTACCCAGCTGGAGGCCAAGCAGGCCCGTGACGGTCTGCAAAACCAGAATGCGGCGCTGGAAGCCGAGGTCGCGCGGCGAATGGCGGAAAACGACCTGATCCAGCAGGTCTCCATCCGCGCCCTCGCCCATCTGGCGGAGATCCGCGACCCCGAAACCGGCAACCATATCCTGCGCACCCAGGGCTATGTGCGTCTGCTGGCGAGCGCCCTGGCTGATCACCCCCGTTTCGCCGATACCCTGACTCCGGGTTACATCGATCTGCTGAGCCGCTCCGCACCGCTTCATGATATCGGCAAGGTGGGCATTCCCGACCACATCCTGCTCAAGCCGGGCAAGCTGACCCCGGAGGAGTGGCAGATCATGCGCACCCACGCCAAGCTCGGCAGCGATGCCATCGAGGAGGCCGAACAGGACATGGAGCAGCCCCTGGCCTTCCTCACCCTGGCCAAGGAGATCGCCCACTGGCACCACGAGAAGTGGGATGGCAGCGGCTACCCGGATGGCTTGCAAGGGGACGCCATACCCCTCTCGGCCCGCCTGATGGCGCTGGCAGACGTGTTTGACGCCCTCATCTGCGCCAGGGTCTACAAGCCGGCCATGAGCTACGACGAGGCTCGCGCCCTCATCCTCTCCGGCAGTGGCCACCATTTCGATCCCGATGTCGTGACCGCCTTCGATCGCCATTTCGACGCCTTCGTCACCATTGCCGAACGCTACCAGGATGGCAGCGAGGCCGTGGATGGCTGAGGCTCCCCTGACCCGGGCACATGTGCTCAACGTCGTGCTCACCTATGCCGCCGTGGCAAGCCTGTGGATCCTGCTCTCCGACAAGGCGGTGGAGTGGCTGTTCAGCACCCCTGCCCAGTTCGCCATGGCAAGCACCATCAAGGGCTGGCTCTTCATCCTCATCACGGCCCTCATGCTTTATGCCATGCTGCGTCGTCGCATTGACACCACCGGCAGCACACCTGTCTTTACGCGGCGTCAATGGATCCCCTTCCTGTTGCTCAACGGGCTCATTTTGGCCCTGACCGCCATGGCCATCGCCCGCAACATCGAACTGGCACGCAACAAGGAGGTGGCTCGTCTCGAAGCCATCGCGGATCTCAAGAGCCAGCGCGTCACCGAGTGGCTCGGAACCCACGAGCAGGATATTCACCAGCTCATAAAGGGTCTGGGCAGTACTGATTTCTATCGTCCCGGACAAGCACCATCCTCACCCGAAGCGATCACGCCACCACTGGCAAGGCTGCTCGAATTCATCTCGGTACG
This sequence comes from Aeromonas sp. QDB18, assembly GCF_027705325.1. NCBI lineage: Bacteria > Pseudomonadati > Pseudomonadota > Gammaproteobacteria > Aeromonadales > Aeromonadaceae > Aeromonas > Aeromonas sp. QDB18. The sequence continues at coordinate 9,677 of NZ_JAPDBQ010000023.1, read as the reverse complement.
CGGATTTCACGGTGCGGCCGTGTTCAATCCTGCCGGACAGCCCCTGTGGCATACCCCGGGTGGCGACACCATGAATGCCACGTTGCGTGACGCCCTGCCACGGCTCGAGCAGGGCAACGTCATGCGTCTTGGTCCCTATCTCAATGATCGCGGTCACGCCAGGCTGGACTTTCTGGTCAATCTGGAGGTTGCTGCAGGACCTGCCCCCGTGCTGGTGATGCAGATAAGCGCAAATCGCTGGCTCGATCAGATCCTGGGGTCCTGGCCCGTCCCAGACAGCAGCGGAGAAGCCATTCTGTTTCGCCAGCAGGGGGATCAGGTCCACTATCTGAGTAGCCTGCGCTATCGCCCGGAACCGGCTCTCACCCTGCACTATCCCGTCACCCACCCCACCCTGCTGGCTGCCCAGTATTTGCGGCTCGCCGAACGCGGCATGCCCCAGGTACTCTATGGCCAGGATTACCGGGGCAGCGAGGTCTTCGGGGTTGTCTATCCGGTCATGAACACGGACTGGTACCTGCTGGCCAAGATCGACAAGGCGGAACTCTACCAGGCCACCTTCAAGGAGAGCGTCTGGATCGGTCTCATCGGCCTGCTGGTGCTCTTTGTCACCAACGCCGGCATCATCCTGCTGCGCCAGCACACCCGGCTGCAGATGGCCGAGCAGCTTCAGCATTCCCAGTCCCAGCGGCTGGAGGCGTTGCAACTGCTCTCCGCCATCGCCGACAGCTCGGAAGACGCCATCTTCGCCAAGAACAAGGAGGGCAGATACATCCTCTTCAACCGGGCCGCCAGCCAGTTTGTCGGCAAGCCGGTTGACGAGGTGCTGGGCCAGGATGATCTGACGCTCTTCCCGCCGCAGCAGGCGCAGATGCTGATGGCATCCGGGCGCCAGGTCATAGAGCGCAACCGGGTGCAGACCGAGGAGGAGTACCTGACCCTGCCCGATGGCGAGCATGTGTTTCTCGCAACCAAAGGCCCCTTGCAAGACAGCGAGGGGCAGGTGATCGGGATCTTCGGCATCTCTCGGGACATCACGGACTTCAAACAGGCCGAGGCCGACTTGCGAGAGCGCGAGGGACTGTTCCGTGCACTGGTGGAGCAATCCCTTGCCGGGATCTACATCATCCAGCAGGGTCGGCTCTGCTACATCAACCCCTGTTTTGCCCGACTGTTTGGCTATGACACTCCGGGGGCGCTGATCGCCGTTGGCCAGTTGCACGCCCTTGCCGCTCCCAAGGACAGCACCAGGGTCGCCGAGCTGGTGCGCGCGTGCGAGCAGGACGCGCGCGATATCCACACCCGCTTCAGTGCCCTGCATCAGCACGGGGAATCCCTGGAGGTCGAGCTGTACGGGCGGCGCGTCGACTATCTCGGCCAGCCCGCCATCATCGGCATTCTGCTCGATGTCACCGAACGGGAGCAGGTTGAACAGGCCCTGACCCGCCAGGCCAGCGAGCTGCGCCAGCAGAACCATGAGTTGGAGCGGTTCAACAAGGTGATGGTAGACAGGGAGCTCGCCATGCTGGCCCTCAAGCACCAGATCAACGGGCTCTCCCGTCAGCTCGGAGTGCCGCCCCCCTATCCCCAGGCCCCCATGCCACCGGAGGATCTCCCATGATGAGCTGGTCACCCCTGTGGCATGTGCGCCCCTCCACCCAGCGCTGGGGGATCTCCCTGCTGGCCGTGCTGCTGCCCGTTCTGATGTTGCAAATCCGGGTCCAGCTGCCCATCGCCTTTGGCGAGCGACCGCTGCTGGTTCTCTTCATGCTGCCCATCATCGTTTGCGCCCTGTTGGGGGGCTTGTTGCCAGGTCTGCTCTGCACCCTGATCACCGCCCTGGTCACCAGCTATTTCATGCTCCCCCCCATCTATTCACTGAGTGTCGAGGCTGGCCAGGATCTGGTGCAATGGTGCCTGCTCATCGCCAACGGTCTGCTCATCAGCGTGCTCAGTGCCGCCTTTCATCGCGCCCGGGCCAGAGAGGTCCTGCGCTGGCAGGAGCTGATGAACACCCAGAACCAGTTGCAGCAGAGCGAGAACCGCTTCCAGGTCACCTTCGAACAGGCGGCGGTCGGCATCGCCCTGGTCTCCCCCGATGGACACTGGCTGCGTGTCAATCAGCGGCTGTGCCACATCCTGGGCTACCGGGCCGACGAGCTCACCGGGATGACGTTCCAGCAGTTGACCCACCCGGACGATCTCTACCTCGATGAGGCCCATGTGGCCCGGGTGCTGGCGGGAACTATCCCCCACTACACCCTGGAGAAGCGCTACCTGCACAAGGGGGGCGAGATCATCTGGACCACTCTGACGGTGGCCCTGGTGCGCGACGCCGAAGGCAATCCCGACTACTTCATCTCCATCATCGAGGACAACCGGCAGAACAAGGAGACCGAGGAGGCGCTGCGCCGCAACGAAGCCATACTGCGCGAGTCCCAGCGTCTCGCCAAGATAGGGAACTGGCGCTGGCGCGTGGCCGATGACAGCCACTTCTGGTCACCGGAGATCTATCGCATCTATGGCCGGGATCCGGCCCTCCCCCCCGCCGTCTATCCCGAGGTCAGAAAATACTTCACTCAGGAGGGGTGGCACACGGTGGCCCAGGCCGTCGAGCGCTGCAGGATGGACGGGCAGCCCTACGAGTGCGATGCCGAAGTGATCACGGAGCAGGGGGAGACCGCCTGGGTCATTGCCCGCGGGGCGGCTCTCAGGGACAGGGATGGCACCATACTCGAGCTCTACGGCACCGTGCAGGACATCACGGAGCGCAAGCTCGCAGAGCAGCGCCTGCAACACAATCAGCAGATGGCGCTCGATACCCAGCGTCGTGCTCGCCTCGCAGCCCTGAACCTGATGGACGACGCCATCAGTGCACGGGTGCGCGCCGAAACCGTCAGCAGCGCCCTGCGCGAGAGCGAGCAGCGCCTGCTGATGGCCCAGGAAGGGGCCCATGTCGGCATCTGGGAATGGGACATGGTCAGCAACCGCCTCTTCTTCTCGCCGGAATGCGCCCGCCTCTATGGCCGCAGTGCCGAGGCGCTCGGCGAGCTGGCCGCCTGGCAAGCCTGCCTGCATCCGGATGACAGGCCGCGCATCGAGCAGTTGCTGGCGGAGCGGGCTGTCAGCGGCGCCCCCGTCGAGCTGGAGTTCAGGATCCTGCTGCCAGATGGCGGCATCCGCTGGCTGGTGAGCAAAGGGAGCGTCTATCGGGACGCCCAGCAGCGGCCCGTGCGCCTCCTTGGCATTCATCTGGACATCACCCAGAGCAAGCTGGCCGAGCAGCAGTTGCGCCAGTTGTCCCTGGCCCTCGAACAGAGCCCTGACGGCGTCTTCATCACCGACACCCGGGCGCGCATCGAGTACGTCAACCCCGCCTTCCTCGCCGCCAGCGGTTACCAGCAGCACGAAGTGATAGGCCGGACCCCGTCCCTGCTGCGCTCTGGCCTCACCCCGGATGCCAGCTATGTCGCCCTGTGGGATTCCATCAACCACGGCCAGCGCTGGCATGGCGAATTCATCAACCAGCGCAAGGATGGCTCCCACTACCAGGTACTGGCCACGGTGTCGCCGATCCGCCAGGAGAGCGGCGAAATCACCCACTACGTCACGGTCCAGGCCGACATCACCGAGAAGAAGCAGCTCGGCGAGGAGCTGGACCAGTATCGCTACCACCTGGAGGAGATGGTCAACGAGCGCACCCGGCAGCTGGCCCAGGCCCACCAGCGGGCCGAAAGCGCCAACCACGCCAAGAGCGCCTTCCTTGCCAACATGAGCCACGAGATCCGCACCCCCATGAACGCCATCCTGGGGCTCACCTATCTGCTCAAGCGCGACACCCGGGATCCCACCGACCTCGAACGGCTGACCAAGATAGACACTGCCGCCCAGCACCTGCTCAGCATCCTCAACGACATCCTGGATCTCTCCAAGATCGATGCGGGCAAGATGACGCTGGAGCTGACCGATTTCTCCCTCACCGCCATGCTGGACAACGTCCGCGCCCTGATGAACGACCAGGCCAGGGCCAAGGGGCTCACCATAGTGACGGACATCGGCGATACCCCCGCCTGGGTGCATGGCGACATCACCCGCCTGCGCCAGGCCCTGCTCAACTATGCGACCAACGCCATCAAGTTCACCGAGCAGGGAACCGTCACCCTGCGCGTCAGGCTGGCCCGCCCCCTCACCACCGGCTACCTGCTGCGCTTCGAGGTGGAAGACACCGGCATCGGCATCACCCCTGCACAGCGCGAGAAGCTGTTCCAGGCGTTCGAACAGGCGGATGTCTCCACCACTCGCAGATATGGCGGCACTGGCCTTGGCCTTGCAATCACCAGCCGGATCGCCGCCCTGATGGGGGGTGAGGTCGGAGTCACCAGCGAGCCAGGCCAGGGAAGCTGCTTCTGGTTTACCGCCAGGCTGTTCAAGGCAAAGGAGGACGCTCCTTCCCGGACCCCGTCCGAGCAGGGGAACCAACAGGCCTTCAGCTTCCCTCGCCACGCTCGAGTCCTGCTGGTGGAAGACAACGCCATCAACCGGGAAGTGGTGCTCGAGCTCCTGTGCCACAGCGGCCTCGTCATCGAGACGGCCGTCAACGGCCAGGAGGCCCTGACCCGCGTCAGCCAGCACCCCTTCGACCTCATCCTGATGGACATACAGATGCCGGTGATGGATGGCTACAGCGCCACCCGCGCCATCCGGGCCCTGCCCGGCATGGACAGGCTGCCCATCCTGGCGCTCACCGCCAGCGCCTTCGAGGAGGACAGAAAGGCGAGCGCATCGGCTGGCATGAACGATTTCATTGCCAAGCCCGTCACCCCCGCCAAGCTGTTTGAAGCCCTGCAGCGCTGGTTGCCCCAGGGCAAGGTCCCCGAGCTTGCCCCGGACGACAGCACTCGCCATCCCGTGACAGTCCCCCTTGCCCGCTTGCAGGCACACCCGGGTCTGGATCTCGACCAGGGGCTGGCGACCCTCAACGGCAATCAGGAGAAATACCTGGCCCTGCTTCGCTACTTCATCCATGAGCATGGCCAGGACATGGCCCGGCTGCACTGCCACTTGCAGGCCGGGGAGCACAGCGATGCAACTCGCATGGCCCACAGCCTGCGCGGCGTGGCGAGCACCCTGGGGGCACATGAGCTGTCGCGCCACTGCCTCGCCCTGGAGCAGGCCATCGCGGGCGGCGACACTGAGCCCACCGGACTCATGTCATCCATCGATGAGGAGATAGCCACCCTTTGCGCTCTGCTCGGGGACGATCTCGCCGCCCCGACCACCGATCTGGTGCCCCTGGGAGATCAGTGGCGCCAGCAACTGCTGGCCCAGATGGAAGCCCTGCTGGTGCAAAGCGACACCGCCGTGATCCCCCTCTACGAGCAGTATGCCGGCCCCCTTCGCCTCATGCTGGGGTCTCGCAGCGACACCCTGACCAGGCAACTGAAGGCGTTTGATTTTGATGCCGCCCTGCTCACCCTGCGCCAGCATATGGCAACGGACGAGACCCACCCGGACGATCGGGCCAGCCTCCCCGAGGCGCCAGCCTGCCATCCGGGGCAGGTGAAGGGCGACAAAGGGTTGAATCACTGAATAAAGTCATGCATATAGTGGGGTGCCCAGAGGCGACGAGACGGCCTGCCGGGCCTGTCGTTTCTCCCTTCATGGGCCCCCGTTCAAGGCATGCCAACCCTGTTCCCGTCCGCCGTCCGGGCCAACGCCGGCGGCAGAACGACGTTTCTTTAACCGTGCTTTACATGGAGCAATGAGCATGTTGTCAAAGCGTATTATCCCCTGCCTCGACGTCAAAGATGGCGTGGTGGTCAAGGGCGTGCAGTTTCGCAACCACGAGGTGATGGGCGGCATTGTCGACCTCGCCCGCCGCTACGCCGCCGAGGGCGCCGATGAGCTGGTCTTCTATGACATCACCGCCTCGAGCGACGAACGGGTAGTGGACAAGAGCTGGGTAAGCCGGGTGGCGGAAGTCATCGACATCCCCTTCTGCGTCGCCGGCGGCATCAAAAGCGTGGAGGATGCCCGCCAGATCCTGGAGTTCGGTGCCGACAAGGTCTCCATCAACTCCCCCGCCCTGGCCGATCCCACCCTGATCACCCGGCTCGCCGAGCGCTTCGGCGTGCAGTGCGTGGTGGTGGGTATCGACTCCTACTTCGATGCCGCCCTCGGTCAATATCAGGTCAAACAGTTTACCGGCGACGAGAGCCGCACCCGCACCACCACCTGGACCACCCTGGAGTGGGTACAGGAAGTGCAGCGCCGGGGCGCGGGGGAGATAGTGCTCAACGTGATGAACCAGGACGGCATGCGTCAGGGGTACGACCTTGAGCAGCTCAAGCTGGTGCGCGCCGTGTGCAAGGTGCCCCTCATCGCCTCCGGCGGCGCCGGGGCCATGGCTCACTTTCGCGATGCCTTTACCCTGGCCGACGTGGACGGGGCGCTGGCCGCCTCCGTGTTCCACAAGGGCCTCATTCCCATTCCCGAATTAAAACACTGGCTGAAAAATGAAGGAGTCGCCATCCGTGAATAATCAAGCAGTAGACAATGCATTGCCGCTGGCCGAGCGCCTGGACTGGGCCAAGTGTGAGGGCATGATCCCCGCCATCGTCCAGCATTCCCTCAGCGGCGAAGTGCTGATGCAGGGCTTCATGACCCGCGAGGCGCTGGAAAAGACCCAGACCACCGGCCAAGTCACCTTCTTCAGCCGCAGCAAGCAGCGCCTGTGGACCAAGGGCGAGAGCTCGGGCCATGTGCTCAAGCTCGTCGCCATCACCACCGACTGTGATCAGGACTCCCTGCTCATTGCCGCCGACCCGGTCGGCCCCACCTGCCATCTGGGCAACCCCTCCTGCTTCGACGGCCACCCCGTGCCGCCGCTCGGCTTCCTGGCCGAGCTCGAACAGATCCTGGCATCACGCAAAGGGGCAGATCCCGCCACCAGCTACACCGCCAGCCTCTATGGCAAAGGCACCAAGCGCATCGCCCAGAAGGTGGGTGAAGAGGGGGTGGAAGTGGCCCTGGCCGCCATGGCGAAAGACAGAGAAGAGCTCATCAACGAATCCGCTGACCTGCTCTACCACCTGACCGTCTTGCTGCAAAACGAAGGCTTGGGTTTGAAGGATGTGGTGCAGCGCCTGCATGAGCGCCACACGAAGTAATTATTGAATTCTGTTCAACAAAACGGGCCCTGTGGGCCCGTTTCATTTCATGATTGCCCCCTCGCCGGGGGATGGCAGGCCCCGCGCCGCCCTCAGCCGATACGGGTCCAGAAGCTCATGTTGACCGAGTGATGGTCAAGCAGGGTCAGGTACTCCCCTGCCACGTCGTTGTGCAGCCACTGCTGGCAATAGGCTTCCACCAGCGACTGGCTGGGGGCCATCACCACATCGGCATAGAGGCCGTCGGCGCCGCGCAGCAGGCAGTGCATGATGAGCTCGGATTGCTGAAGAAGAAACTCGGACTCGACCCGCCGTGACAGGGCGAGCAAATCCGCCTCCGTCACCCCTTCCCTGAGCCTGAAGGTGGCAAATTCGACGCCCCCTGCCTGTTGCATGTCACCCTTGATGATCATCTCGTTTTCTCCGTTGTGGATGGTCTGGAGAACCCAGCATAACGAAGGGCTACTGACAGCCTTGTGTCAGTCCTGAATGACTTTTTCGGCGCCACTGCGCCCAGGGGGAAACGCATCCGACTGGCGCAGGGCAAGGTAATCGGCCAGGGTCGCGCCAGGGGGCGCCCCTTCCCCCTGACGGCACGGCGCCAGGGTGTCGATGCGATCCACCCTGAAATCCCGGTAGGCCCGGCGCAGCGCACACCAGGCGCCGAGCGTCCAGCATCCGCCCCAGTAGAAGAGCCCGAGGGGAAAGAGCTGGCGTTCCGTCCTGCTGGCGCTGGCATCCCGGTAGCCAATGTGCAGCCAGTGACCGGCCGTGATGGCGTCGTGCAACCTGTCCCAGCGAGCGTATGCAGGCTGCGCCGTGGAATAGTCAGGCACCCGCACCACGGGGACGCGAGGTGCCCGAGCCTCCTTGGCGGGCAGGGCCGCCTCAATCTTGGCGAGCAGGACGCGGGCCGGATCGGCCATCCCCTTGCCCGTCAGCACCGCCACCAGGTTCACCCCGGTGATGAGGGCCTCCAGCTCGGTCGCACTCAGTTGCAACGGTGCCATTTCGAACCCCTCGCTCAGCCGATAGCCCAGCCCGGCTTCCCCGTAAACCGGAATGCCCGCCAAAGAGAGATCGTCGATATAGCGGTAGATGGTGCGCTCCGACACACACAGGCGCGTCGCCAGCTCCCGGGCGGTCAGGGGTTGATGCGCCCGCAGCAGGTTGGTCAGTTGAAACAGACGGTCCGATTTTCTCACAGGCATCCTCAGGCTGGCGGGACATGGCGGCCATGGTAAGCCGGGACGGGCTCGAAAGGCACGTCTTGTTGGCTGGCGACCGCTACCGGCGAGGCCCTGCTTCTTTGCATCGCGCAACACAAAACGGGCCCGCAGGCCCGTTGATGGCGCGGCGCCTTTGTCGTCACGCCAACTGCTTGCGCAGCATGAATTTTTGCACCTTGCCGGTGGAGGTCTTGGGCAGCGGGGTGAAGATGATGTGCTTGGGGGCCTTGAAGTGGGCCATCTGCTCGCGGCAGAACGCAATGAGCTCGGCCTGGGTGAGCTCGCGCCCCTCCTTGAGCTTGACGAAGGCGCAGGGCACCTCCCCCCAGGTCTCGTCCGGCATGGCGATCACCGCGGCTTCTTCCACATCGGGGTGGCGATAGAGCACGTCCTCCACCTCCAGGCTGGAAATGTTCTCCCCGCCGGAGATGATGATGTCCTTGGATCTGTCCTTGATCTCCACATAGCCGTCCGGGTGCCAGACCGCGAGATCCCCGCTTCGAAACCATCCCTGTGCCATCGCCTCCTCGCTCGCCGACGGGTTCTTGAGGTAGCCCTTCATGACGATGTTGCCCCGCAGCACTATCTCTCCCAGGGTCTTGCCATCCATGGGAACCGGCTCGCCGCTGACGGGGTTGATGACCCGCATCTCCCCTTGCAGGGGGGAGGCCACCCCCTGGCGCGCCTTGAGACGGGAGAGGGTGGTGGCATCCTGCCCCTGCCAGCGTCTTTGCGGCTCGCACACCACGCAGGGGCCATAGGTTTTGGTGAGGCCATAGACATGGGTCACGGCGATCCCCATGGCCTCCATGCCGGCGATCACGGTGGCGGGCGGCGCAGCCCCCGCCGTCATCGCCTTGACGGGGTGGTCGAGTCCCTGCTTGAGGGCCGGATCGGCATTGTTGAGCATATTGAGCACGATGGGGGCGGCGCAGAAATGGCTCACCTTGTGTTCGCGCAGCGCCCCGTAGATGGCCGCCGCCTGCACGTGGCGCAGACAGACGCTCACCCCGGCGGTGGCCGCCAGGGTCCAGGGGAAGCACCAGCCGTTGCAGTGGAACATCGGCAGGGTCCAGAGGTAGACCGGGTGCTTGGGCAGCTCCCAGGAGAGGGCATTGTTGACCGCATTGAGGTGGGCGCCGCGATGGTGATAGACCACCCCCTTGGGGTTCCCCGTGGTGCCGGAGGTGTAGTTGAGGGAATTGACATCCTCCCCCACCTTAGCGCTTCGCGTCACAGGAGGGGGATCCCCATTACTGGGTGATAGCTGCTCGCGCAG
>NZ_JAPDBQ010000022.1:0-38193 GCF_027705325.1 Aeromonas sp. QDB18 | reverse complement strand
TGCCGATGTGGAGCGGGTGATGTCACTTTGTAGCCGAGATTGGATAAAACTGACCTAATGTTTAATCCGATTGGTATAACAGATTGATATAAAATACATTTGTTAAACATAGCTAGCCCAACAGTAAATATCACGAGTCAACCGAGGCAGTACTTTATGGTTAATAAAAAGAGCCTTGCGATAAATCGCAAGGCTCTTCAGGAAAGAGGTCGGAGTCGGCCTGTAAGCCGGGTTCTGTACCGGGTTGCCCCGGGTAGCAATCATTCCTCTAGGCCAGCAATCGCTCGCTGGCTCAAGCAACCTACCCGCCCCCAACGCGGGCCGCGCCAATAGGGGCCTATTTGGTCTTGCTTCGGGTGGAGTTTACCGTGCCACGAACTGTTGCCAGTCGCGCGGTGCGCTCTTACCGCACCCTTTCACCCTTACCTGATCCCTTGCGGGCCATCGGCGGTCTGCTCTCTGTTGCACTGGTCGTAGGCTCGCGCCCCCCAGGCGTTACCTGGCACCCTGCCCTGTGAAGCCCGGACTTTCCTCCCCTCCGCCCGTCTGTCCCGAGGGACACAACGACGAAGCAGCGATTGCCCAGCCAACTCCTAGGCGCGGATTATAGCCTCGCGAGACGGACGGGGTAAACCGTCAATTCCGGTTTACGGCAATTAATAGTGCTCAAGACCGTATTTGTAGAGGGCGTTCTTCTTCACCCCGTGGATCTCGGCGGTGAGGGCTGCAGCCTTCTTGAGGGGCAGCTCGCCGACCAGCAGGCCCAGGGTGCGGATCGCCTCCGCAGGCAACTCGTCATCCACCTTGCTGGCACCGGCGACCACCAGCACGATCTCCCCGCGGCAACGGTTATCGTCCTCTCCGAGCCAGGCCAGCATCTCGGAGGCGGGCAGACCGTGGATGGACTCGAAGGTCTTGGTCAGCTCGCGGCACACCACCACCTGGCGCTCGCCAAGGATGCGAGCAATTGCTTCTACGGTATCCTGCACCCGGCGCGGCGATTCGTAGAACACCAGAGAGCGGGTGTCTTCGATGACGGCTTGCAGGCGATCATCCCGCCCCTTGGCCTTGGCCGGCAGGAAACCCTCGAAGGCGAAGCGGTCGGTGGGCAGCCCGGCGGCGGACAGCGCCGTGATGGCAGCGCAGGGACCGGGCAGCGGCACCACCTTGACCCCGGCTTCGCGACAACGGGTGACCAGGTGATAACCGGGGTCGCTGATGAGCGGCGTCCCCGCATCGGAGACCAGGGCCACGCTCTTGCCCTCCTTGATGCGGGCGATCAGCACATCCGCCTTTTGCTGCTCGTTGTGATCGTGCAGGGCAAAGGTCGGTACCGAGATCTGGTAGTGGCTGAGCAGGATCCCGGTATGCCGGGTATCCTCGGCGGCCACCAGATCGACGCTGCGCAGCACGTCCAGTGCTCGCTGGGTGATGTCGGCCAGATTGCCGATCGGAGTGGGGACTATATACAGGGTTGGGATGTCACTCATGGGAGCTCCGAGTGTCCCGACAATTGTGTCGCCATATTGGCCCGTTTACACTATGGAGAATTTCAACACTGGTCGGGGAATGAACTTGAACCGGGTTATAAAGCAGCTAAGTGTATCACGACTCTTCGGCATCCTACTCGCGGCAGTCCTGCTAGCCGCCTGTGCGTCGGAGCCCAATCAATCTTCCGGACAACCCGGCATACCGTCAGCCTTCTCGGATCTGACCAAGAATGCCCAGTGGTATCTGGAGCAGGTGGATCCCGCCAAACCGGCAGAGGCCTTCGTGTGGCAGATGATGGCAGCGCGCAGCTATCTGGCGCTCGGCCAGGCCAAACCGGCTGCCGCCCTGTATCAGCGGTTGCAGAAGCAGGCGAAGAGCCCGGAGCAGCAGGCACAGTTGCAACTGCTGCAGGCACACCTGCTGCTCGCCCAGGGCAACGCCAACCAGGCGCTGATCCTGCTGGAAGGCAAGCCGGATGTGGTGCTGGATGCCGATACCCAGAAGGACTGGTACCGCCAGCGCGTGGTGCTGCAGCTCGACATCAACAACAAGTTTGGTGCGGCCAAGTCGCTGATCCTGCTGGAACCTTATCTGGCCAAGAATGAGCTGGCCACCAATCACCAGCAGATCTGGTCACTGCTGAAAAGCATGACCCCCTCCACCCTGCAGGCGCTCGAAGAGGAGCCAGCTCCCGATGTGACCACCGGCTGGCTGCGTCTTGCGGCGCTGGTGAACGAATTCGGGGCGCAGCCGAGCCAGCTGGCCCGCCAGCTTGCCGGCTGGAAGCAGAGCTTCCCTAACCACCCTGCCCAGAGCGACATGCCGGCCGGCCTTGGGGATCTCGCTATCACGGACAACGGTTCGCTGCAGCAGATCGCCGTCTTCCTGCCGCTCTCCGGCAAACTGGAAGCCCAGGGCGCCGCCATCCGCAACGGCATGCTGATGTCCTACAAGGAAAATCAGAGCCAGTTCACCCTGAACTTCTACGATACCCAGGGCAAGGCGATGGGGGACCTCTACAAGCAGGCCATTCAGGAAGGGGCCAATATGATCATCGGCCCCCTGCTCAAGGATCAGGTGGAGGAGCTGCTCAAGTCGAGTCCGACCGTGCCGGTGCTGGCGCTCAACGAGCTGGACAAGCCGATCGTCAACGACAACACCTTCTATTTCTCGCTCTCCGCCGCTGCCGATGCGAGCCAGGCGGCCCAGTACCTCTATGGTCAGGGCTACCGCAAGCCGCTGCTGATCGCGGCACAAGGCCGGATTGGCTACAGCAGTATCAAGGCGTTTGAACAGGCCTGGGCCGGCGTCAGCCAGGAGAAGCCCGTAGTTGCCACCTTCGGGGCACGCAACGAAGTGCAGGGCATGGTCAAGAACGCTCTGAGCGGCCGTTCCACCGCACGAGCCGGGGAGATTGTCCAGCTGTCCGATGCCGCGCCGCGCAGCATCGACGCCGTCTATGTGGTGGCCAACAGCCTGGAGACCCGGATGATCAAGCCCTATGTGGACATCTCGGTCAATCCCATGGGCAGCCTGCCCATCTACAGCAGCTCGCGGGGATACGACGGCGGGACGACCGAGGTAGCATCCGAGCTCAACGGCATGCATATCTCCGACATGCCACTGCTGCTGGGTGGCTTCGAGACGCAGCGTGAACAGATAGCCCTGCTCTGGCCCCAGACCCAGGGCGACCTGCTGCGCCTGTTCGCCCTCGGCTACGATGCCGTCAGCCTGGCAGGCAACCTGCCGCAAATGCGCAAGGTCAATGCCATGCAGCAACCCGGCATGAGTGGCCAGCTGAGCGTGGATCCCCAGGGCAACATAGTGCGCATGCTGGACTGGGCCACCTACCAGAATGGCAAGCTGGTCAGCGACAGCGCAGCCCCCCAGCTGGAGGATGCGACTCATGAAGAGGCTACTGACACAACTTCACCAGCAGTGGTTGAACCTGTTGCCGTCGGCAGCGACGAGCAAGGGACAACACTTTGAGCAAATAGCGGAACGCTGGTTGCAGGCCCGCGGCCTGCAGCCCGTGACCCGCAACTACCGCTGCCGTGGCGGCGAGATCGATCTCATCATGCGCCAGGGGGAGACCCTGGTGTTCGTTGAAGTGAGATATCGCGCCAACGCCACTCATGGCGGTGCAGCCAGCTCGGTCACCCGGCGCAAGCAGCACAAGATCGTGCTGGCCGCGCGCCACTATTTCAAGCAACATGCCATCAATGAGGCCAACCAGGCCTGTCGATTCGATGTGATCGCGTTCGAGGGCGACCAGCCGGACTGGATCCAGAACGCGTTTTAAGAGGACCCCATGACTGATCCCATCAAAGAGAATTACACCGAGAGCATCCAGACCAAAATAGCTGCCGCCGAAGCACTGCCGGATGCCATCCATACGGCAGCCCAGATGCTGACCATCTGCCTGCTCAATGGCCACAAGGTGATGGCATGTGGCAATGGTCCTTCCTCGGCATTGGCACAGCTGTTCATTTCCGAACTGGTAAACTGCTATGAAACGCCTCGCCCGTCCCTGCCCGGTCTCGCCCTGACGCCCGACATGGCGACCATCAGCGCCATCGCCACGGATCACGGTTTCGAAGAGGTCTATGCCAAACAGATACGTGCTCTGGGACAACCAGGCGACATCCTGGTGGTCATCACCACGACAGGCAACAGCCGCAGCCTCATCAAGGCTGCGGAGGCCGCCCTCTCCCGCGACATGACCATCATTGTTCTCGGTGGCGGAGACGGGGGAGAGATCGCCGGTCTGCTGGGCCCCAATGACGTGGAGATCCGCGTTCCTTCCGCTCGCCGTCCTCGTATTCTGGAAGTGAACCTGTTGACCCTGCACTGTCTCTGTGATCTCATCGACCAGACACTTTTCCCGCAACAGGAAGACTGAAACCATGAAGAAGCCTATTCTCGCTCTTGCCCTGCTGACCGGCGTCCTGCTGCTGCAAGGCTGTGCTGCCGTGGTGGTCGGTGGCGCGGCTGGCACCGCCAAGGCGAGCGGCGATCGCCGCACCCTGGGTGCCCAGTGGGACGATCAGACCATAGAGCTGAAAGCCGCCAACCTGTTGGCCGACAACAAGCCCCTGAGCGCCGCCAGCAAGATCAGTGTCTACAGCAACAACGGCCGTGTGCTGCTGGTGGGTCAGACACCCTCTGACGCTTACAAACAGAAAGCGGGCAGAATCGTGAGCCGGATTGAAGGGGTTCGCCATGTCTACAACGAGCTGCGCCTTGGCAAACCAGTCAGTATCGGCGTGCGCAGCAATGACACCTGGATCACCTCCAAGGTGCGGGCCGACATGCTGGGCACCAAGAACTTCGATAGCGCCAAGGTGAAGGTTGTCACCGAGAATGGCGAGGTGTTCCTCATTGGGTTGGTCACCCGCCAGGAAGGGGATCAAGCCGTGGAAATCGCCCGCCACGTCAGCGGCGTTAAGCAGGTGATCAAAGCCTTCGAGTTTGCCCAGAATTGACCATCTGGCAGGATGAAAAAACGCAGCCTTCAGGCTGCGTTTTTTATTTGATGACTTTCAGAGTCGGGCGACCGCTCGGGCGCGGTGGTTCCGGCTCGGGGTCAACCGACGTGGGTGTCTGTGCCTGTTCCAGCCAGAGGTCATACCCGGGCTCAGGCGGGAACAGGGTCCCCACTCCGTTCTCCCTGGCATGGATGGCCAGTACGGCCGCCATGGGGATATAGACCTGCTGCGATACGCCACCGAAACGGGCGCTGAAGCTAACAGCGTCATTGTCCATGTGGAACTGGCCCACGGCCCGGGGGGCGATGTTCAGAACAATCTGGCCATCCTGCACGAACTGCATCGGTACCATCACATGGGGAATGTTGGCATTGACCACCAGATGGGGAGTCAGATCGTTATCCAGCAACCAGTCAAAAAACGCCCGCAGCAGATACGGGCGACTGGGTGTCATTGTCGGTTCCATGCTCATACGCCGGCACGGATCTCGCGCTCGGCCTCGGTCAGGGAAGCCTGGAAGGATTCACGCTCGAACAGGCGAACCATGTAAGCCTTCAGCTCTTTGGCGCCACGGCCGGTGAAATCGATGCCCAGGCTCGGTAGACGCCACAGCAACGGCGCCATGTAGCAGTCGACCAGACCGAACTCTTCGCTCATGAAATAGGGCATCTCGCCGAAGATGGGGGCGATGGCCAGCAGGTTGTCGCGCAACTCGGCACGGGCGGCCTCGGTATCGGTGCCCGCCATGATCTTGTCGGCCAGAGAGTACCAGTCCAGCTCGATGCGGTGCATCATCAGACGGCTGTTGCCGCGCGCGACCGGATAAACCGGCATCAGGGGCGGATGCGGGAAACGCTCGTCCAGATACTCCATGATGATGCGCGAGGTGTACAACGCCAGCTCGCGATCCACCAGAGTCGGTACAGTGTTGTACGGGTTCAGCTCGGCCAGCTCATCCGGCAGGTTGGCAGGATCAACCTGGCAGATATCCACGCTAACACCCTTCTCCGCCAGGACAATACGCACCTGATGGCTGAACATATCGTTGGCACCGGAAAACAGCGTCATTACCGAACGCTTATTGGCAGCTACAGCCATTGAACCCTCCCGTCATTAAAAAGCAGAAACGGCAATGAAGCATGTCTGTCTTCATTGCCGTGCGTCATATTACTCCGATCTGGTCGCTTAGTGAACGTCGCGCCAGAATTCCTTCTTCAACAGCACAGTGAAGATGAAGAAGATAGCGATGAATCCGAGTACCCAGAAGCCCATACGTTCGCGCTCCTGCTGCACCGGCTCAGCCGAGTAGACCAAGAAGTTTACCAGATCCAGTACCGTCTGATCATATTCTTCGTTGTTCATTTCACCGTTGCCGTCAGATTTGATGCTGACGACTTGCTGCATCTCCACGCCATCCAGGGTGTGCGTCTTGAACTCGGCGCGGGGCGTCCCCTGCAACGGCTCCAGCACATGGGGCATACCCACGGACGGGAAGACGGCGTTGTTCACCCCGAATGGACGGGTCTCGTCCACGTAGAAGGAACGCAGATAGGTGTAGATCCAGTCTGCACCACGCACCCGGGCAACCAGGGTCAGGTCGGGGGGCGGCGCGCCGAACCAGCGCGCAGCATCCTTCTCGGACATGGAGCTCTTCATCAGATCGCCGATCTTGGCGCCGGTGAAGACCAGGTTCTCCTTCATCAGATCGTCCGGAATACCGATGTCGGCCGCCACCCGGTTATAACGCTGGTACTGGGTGGAGTGACAGCCGGCACAGTAGTTCATGAAGGTGGCGGCCCCCCGTTGCAGGGATGCCTTGTCACTCAAATCGTACTCCGCCTTGTCGAGAGGGAAGCCACCGCCAGAGGCCAACACCAGACCAGGCAGCAGGGCCAGCACTGCAAAAATTATTCTTTTCATTTGAATGTCACCCTCTCCGGCAGCGGCTTGGTGTTCTCATTCTTGCTGTAGAAGAACAACAGGACGAAGAATCCGAAATAACCCAGAGTACAGAGTTGTGCAATCAGCGTCAGGGTCGGGGTTGATGGCAGCACGCCCAGCACCCCCAGGATAATGAAGCAGACCACGAACTGGGCGATGTTCAGCTTGTGCAGGGTGCTGCGGTAACGCACCGAACGCACCTTGCAGCGATCCAGCCAGGGCAACAGGAACAGCACCACGATGGAGAGGCCCATCATGATGACCCCCAGCAGCTTGTCAGGCACCGCACGCAGGATGGCGTAGAAGGGGGTGAAGTACCAGACCGGGGCGATATGCGCCGGTGTCTTCAGGCCATTGGCCACCTCAAAGTTCGGTTTCTCGAGGAAATAGCCCCACATATCCGGCTTGAAGAAGATGATGGCACAGAAGAAGAACAGGAAACCGGCTACCCCGATCATGTCCTTCACTGTGAAATAGGGGTGGAACGCGACCGCATCCAGTGGCCAGCCGTTCTCGTCCTTGTGCTTCTTGATGTCGATGCCATCGGGGTTGTTGGAGCCCACCTCGTGCAGCGCCAGGATATGCATGGCCACCAGCATCACCAGCACCAGCGGCAGAGCGATGACGTGCAGGGCAAAGAAGCGGTTCAGGGTCGCACCCGAGATGACATAGTCCCCCCGGATCCACAGGGTAAGATCGTCACCGATAACGGGGATGGCACCGAACAGCGAGATGATGACTTGGGCCCCCCAGAACGACATCTGCCCCCAGGGCAGCAGGTAACCCATGAAGGCCTCGGCCATCAGTACCAGGAAGATCAGCATGCCGAAGATCCACAGCAGTTCCCTTGGCTTCTGGTAAGAGCCGTAGATCATGCCGCGGAACATGTGCAGGTAGACCACGATGAAGAAGGCGGATGCCCCGGTTGAGTGCATGTAACGCAGCAGCCAGCCGTAATCCACATCCCGCATGATGTATTCCACGGAAGCGAAGGCACCTTCCGCCGAGGGGTTGTAGTTCATGGTCAGCCAGATGCCGGTGATGATCTGGTTGACCAGCACCAACATGGCAAGCGAGCCGAAGAAGTACCAGAAGTTCAGGTTCTTGGGCGCCGGATACTTGGCCATATGGTCGTTGTACATGGCCGTGAGCGGGAAACGATCATCGATCCAGCCCATGAGTTTGGCAAACATGGTCAGGCCTCCTTGCCATCGGCACCGACCAGAATGGTGGTGTCGCTAAGAAATTGGTATGGCGGAATGACCAGGTTCAGCGGTGCGGGGACGCCCTGGAACACTCGACCAGCCATGTCGAATTTGGAGCCATGGCAGGGGCAGAAGAAGCCGGAAGTTACCCCTTGAACCTGCTCGCCGAAGCTGTCGGGCAGATAGGAAGGGGAGCATCCCAGATGAGTGCAGATGCCAACGGCCACGAAGATTTCCGGTTTGATGGATCTGTAGCCATTGTGGGCATAGTCCGGTTGCTGTGGCTCGTCTGACGCAGGATCCCGCAGCTTGTCATCGTGTGCAGCCAGAGCATCCAGCGTCTGCTTGGTACGCTTCACCACCCAGACCGGTTTACCACGCCACTCGACGCGGATTAGCTGGCCCGGCTCCAGCTTGCTGATATCCACTTCAACCGGGGCGCCTGCCGCCTTGGCTTTGGCACTCGGATTCCATGACTTAATAAACGGCACTGCGGTAAAAGCAGCTCCTACACCGCCAACGGCAACCGTTGACCAGGTAAGAAATCTGCGGCGACCGGTATCAACTGGCGCATTGCTCATCCAAAAACTCTCCCATGTGGACTCCGCTCATTCTTATAGTGTCCCTGTTTACTTCTCCTCTCCCTCTGACAACTGCGATGGAAGCGGAGTGGCAATTGACACAGAAAGACCATGGAAATTTTAAAGAAAAGATAACAATTTGACAAGAAAGGGAGTCGATGGGCAAAAACAATAAATACACAATTTTTTGTCTTTTGTGACGTATGCTTAGCATTGCCACATGTAACATTACCAATAAAAAAAGCCTGGCAAATTGCCAGGCTTTTTTGACACTCCTGAGAGTGCGTACCAAAAGCGAATTAACGCTTGGAGTACTGCGGACGCTTACGCGCTTTGTGCAGACCGACTTTCTTACGCTCAACCTTACGGGCATCACGAGTAACAAAGCCAGCTTTACGCAGTTCGGAACGCAGGGTCTCGTCGTACTGCATCAGAGCACGAGTGATACCGTGGCGGATCGCACCAGCTTGACCGGAGATGCCACCACCGTTAACGGTGATGTACAGATCCAGTTTCTCGGTCATCTCGACCAGTTCCAGCGGCTGACGAACTACCATGCGGGCAGTCGGACGGCCGAAGTATTGCTCCAGGGAGCGCTGGTTGATTACGATTTTACCGCTACCCGCTTTGATGAATACGCGAGCAGTGGAGCTTTTGCGACGGCCGGTACCGTAGTATTGATTTTCTGCCATGTTGCCAGTTCCCGTTAGATATCCAGTACTTGAGGTTGCTGAGCAGCATGAGCGTGCTCTGCGCCTGCGTAAACTTTCAGCTTACGGAACATGGCACGGCCCAGCGGGCCCTTCGGCAGCATGCCCTTGACGGCAGCTTCGATTACCATTTCCGGCTTACGCTGAATCAGCTTGTCGAAGCTGATGGACTTGATACCACCCGGGAAACCGGAGTGAGCGTGGTACATTTTGTCGGTAAATTTCTTACCGGTTACGTGTACCTTCTCAGCGTTTACAACGATGATGTAGTCACCGGTGTCAACGTGCGGAGTGTACTCGGCTTTGTGCTTACCACGCAGACGAGCAGCGATCTCGGTTGCGATACGACCCAGAGTTTTACCTTCTGCGTCCACAATGTACCAGTCACGTTTTACGGTTTCTGGCTTGGCAACGAAAGTTTTCATTAAGTTAAACCCAATTACCTGTTACAGACCCAATTGCTTATGGGGGCTCTCCCACAAACAACAAACGATGGCCTACCTGTACCCCTTCGAATACAAGTAAAGCTTAAAGTGTTGCTGTCTTATCGACAGCTGTAACGTGGGCCGGGCGATTATAAGTGAAGTTGCCTTAAATATCACCTGCTAATTTCACTGCCATGAAGCTAGCAAATGTCGCCCGGCCCTACCTGCCGCAGATGCCCATCCGACTGGCAGGCGCGGTATTGTGACTAAGGAAGGTGCACTCTGGCAAGGTATTCGTGCGATTGCATCTCCTGAAGCCTTGAAAGGCAACGCTTGAATTCGAAATTCAGCAGGCCTTCGCCATAGAGCCCGGTCATGGGGACCGCCGCCGATATGATGAGCTTGACGTGCCGCTCATAAAACTCGTCCACCATGGCGATGAAGCGGCGGGCCGCGTCATCCGTGCCGCTGCCCATGGGTTGCACATTGGCCAGCAGGACGGTGTGGAACTCACGGGCCAGTTCGATGTAGTCGCCCTGGGAGCGTGGAGTACAGCACAGCTGTTCAAACTCCATATAAAGCACCCCTTCCCCCACGCCCAGTGCACTCAGTTGGCGATGGTTGACTTCCAGTGCGGCGGCAGTCACCGGCCCAATCCCGGTCAACTGGCTGAAATAACGATCCAGGTTGCTCCTGGCCTGCTCATCCAGCGGGAAGTGATAGATCTCTGCCTGTTCCAGGGTTCGCAGCCGGTAATCGACACCGCCATCGACATTGATCACCTCGCAGTGACGCTCGATAAGCGCGATAGCAGGCAGGAAGCGAGCACGCTGCAACCCGTTGCGGTAGAGATCCTGAGGGGGGATGTTGGATGTGGCCACCAGCACTACGCCATGGCCAAAGAGTTCCTGGAACAGAGTGCCGAGCAGCATGGCATCCGTGATATCCGAGACGAAAAACTCGTCGAAACAGATGACGTCGGTCTCGTCGGTCAGCTTGCGGGCGATCAGCTTGAGCGGATCGGACTGACCGGTCAGCCCTCTGAGCTCGTCGTGCACACGGTGCATGAAACGGTGGAAGTGGATGCGCAGTTTGCGCTCCCCCGGCAGGCTCTCAAAAAAAGTATCCATCAGCCAGGTCTTGCCTCTGCCCACACCGCCCCACATATATAACCCCTGGACGGGGTCACGGGTTTTCGGCTTTTGCAGCCAACCCAGCAGGCCACGGGATCTGGTCGGAGTCGGGCTTGCGCACAGATCCTGATAGAGTCGCTCCAGGCGGGCGACTGCCATGGCCTGGGCCGGATCGGCCACAAAGCCGGGGCGCTGCAAATCCTGCTGATATTTTTGCTGCGGGGTCATCCTGTAAACCGCCTCCAAGTCCCTGAATGAGGGACAAAATGGTATCACGCTCTCGGGGGGCACGGTATAGTGCCAACGAGGCGTTGCGGTCCATCCGACCGCTTCAAATTCATCGTGTTAGCTGTAACAAGGAGCTTCTATGACTCTGTTTAACGGGATCCTGCCGGCGATCGCCGCCCTGATCATCGGCGTGCTGATCGGCCGCTTCTCTGTCCGTAGCCGGGATGCCGGACGCCTGGAACAGGAGCTGAAAAAAGCCCACAAGGAGCTGGAAAGCTACCAGGGGCAGATCACCACCCACTTCGCCGACAGCGCAGCCCTGATGGAGCAACTGGCCGAACAGTACCAGACCCTTTATCGCCATATGGCGGAACAGAGCAAGTTCCTGGCCAAGGTACAGGAACCACTGTTCCGCGAACCCGAAGTGGAAGAAACAGGCGATGCCGCCAACAGCGAGGAGCCGGGCCTTCCTCCCCGCGATTACGCCGGTGCGTCCGGCCTGCTCAAGCAGCCGGGCTGATCGTCGGTTGAACTAATTACGCTTTATCGTGGTCAGACCTTGACGATTGCACTGCAACTTTTTCTGGGAGCTGTTTCTCATATGCGTAAATCTCTTTCTGTATTCAGTGTCTTAGCCCTCAGTGTCGGTATCGCCATGTCCTCAGCACCGGCGCAGGCCGCACTGCCCCTGATGGCGAACAACCAGGAGATGCCGAGCCTGGCCCCCGTCCTCGAGCAGGTGACCCCTGCCGTGGTCAACATCTCCGTCTCTGGCAAGAAGATCACCCGCCAGCGCCTGCCGGAACAATTCCGCTTCTTCTTCGGCCCCAACATGCCTGACGAGCAGGTGAGCGAGCAGCCCTTCCAGGCGCTTGGTTCCGGCGTCATCATCGATGCCAAGAAAGGCTACGTGATCACCAACGCCCACGTGGTCCACGAGGCGGACGAAATCAAGGTCAACCTGAAGGATGGCCGTGAGTATGCAGCCAAGAAAATAGGGGAAGACAAACAGTCGGATATCGCCCTGCTGCAAATCAAGGCCGAGGATCTGGTGCAGATCAAGTTCGCCGACTCCGACGAGCTGAGAGTCGGTGACTACGCGCTGGCCATCGGCAACCCGTTCGGCCTGGGCCAGACCGTCACCTCCGGCATTGTCAGCGCCCTGGGTCGCAGCGGCCTCAACATCGAAAATCTGGAGAACTTCATCCAGACCGATGCGGCCATCAACTCCGGCAACTCGGGCGGCGCCCTGCTCAACCTGCGCGGGGAGCTGATCGGCATCAACACCGCCATCCTGGGCCCCAACGGCGGCAACATCGGCATCGGCTTTGCCATCCCGTCCAACATGGTGCGCGATCTCTCCGAGCAGATCGTGAAATACGGCGAAGTGCGCCGTGGCCAGCTGGGGATTACCGGCACCGAGCTCACCAGCGAAATCGCCAAGACCTTCGGCTACAACAAGAAGGACGGTGCCTTCGTCAACCAGGTCATGCCTGACTCCGCTGCCGCCAAGGCAGGCATCAAGGCAGGCGACATCATCATCAGCATCGATGGCAAGCCCATCCGCTCCTTCGGCGAGCTGCGTGCCAAAATCGCCACCATGGGGGCCGACAAGCAGATCTCGCTCGGCCTCATTCGTGACGGCAAGGAGCAGACCGTCAAGGTCACCCTGAAGAAGGCGGATGACAGCGAGATCCTGGCCAGCGCCCTGCATCCGGCCCTGGAAGGGGCCAAGCTGAGCACCATCACGGACCCCGTGACCGGCGTGGCAGTCTCCGACATCGATCCCCGCTCACCGGCAGCCGCCTCCGGCCTGCAGAAGGGTGACATCATCATCGGAGTCAACCGCCAGCGCATCAACTCCATGGGTGAACTGACCAAGGTGTTGAAAAACAAGCCGGAAGTCCTGGCGCTGAACATTCAGCGCGGCGACTCCTCGCTCTATTTGGTGATCCGTTAAGCCCCTCACACCCGCGGCAACCGCCGCGGGTGATTTTTATCCATCGATAATGTTATTCTCTGCCCGCAGCCTGTACGGACGAGAAAGACATGAAAATCCCACCTCTGATCAGCTACTTGGGCAAGTCCGTCGGCTTTGGCCTCGCCATGGCTGCGCTTTTGTTGCTGGTGTTCCCCGATTTTCGCGGCGGCGCTCCCCTGCCGGGCCTCATCACCAACGCCCGCGAGCTGAACTTCTCCTACGCGGCCCATCGCGCCGGCCCTGCCGTCGTCAACATCTACACCCGCAGCTTCGCCGGCAATCGCGGTGAAAAAGCCGAACTCAGACCCCAGGGGCTGGGGTCCGGCGTCATCATGAACCAGCGCGGTCACGTGCTCACTAACTATCACGTCATCGCCGATGCGGACCAGATCATCGTCGCCCTGCAAGATGGTCGGGTGTTCAGTGCAGAGCTGGTCGGCACCGACAAACTGACCGATCTGGCGGTGCTCTACATCGAATCGGACAACCTGCCGGTGATCCCTCAGGACCCGGATCGTCTGCCGGACGTGGGAGACGTGGTGCTCGCCATCGGCAACCCCTACAACGTCGGCCAGACCATCACCCAGGGCATCATCAGCGCCACCGGGCGTATCGGCCTCTCCAGCATGGGGCCGGACAGCAATGGCAGACAGGATCTGCTGCAAACCGATGCCGCCATCAACGAGGGCAACTCCGGAGGCGCCCTGGTCAATGGCCGTGGCGATCTGGTGGGTATCAATACCGCCGCCTACCACCTCAACGGCAATCAAGAGAGCTATGGCATCAGTTTTGCTATCCCCTACAAGCTGGCCAAGCGCATCATGGACGAGCTGATCGCCAACGGTCGGGTCATCCGCGGCTACCTCGGCATCTCCAGCGTCGAGATCAATCCCATCGTCGCTCGCATGCTGAACCTGGGGGACTTGCAGGGGTTGGTGGTGGAGAGCCTGGATCCCAATGGCCCAGCCACCAAGGCCGGTCTCAAACGTGGGGATGTGCTGCTCAAGATCAACGGAGAGGCCATCACCGGCGTGCGTCCCGTCATGGACAAGATCGTAGAGAGCCGCCCCGGCACCAAGCTCACCATCTCGGTGATCCGCAACGGCAAGCCGCTGGACGTCGATGTCATCATCGAAGAGGACCTGCGCTACCAGAATCAGACCCTGCCGACCAGCAGTGCGGCACCCGCCACCTGAGAGGCGGATCCTCGCAGGGCCCGACAGGGCCCTTTTTTGTGCCCGCTTTCCTCCGGCCCCGCTTGTGCGTGAGACAGCTCACACATTGCGCCAATAAACGATCGGGCGAAAGCGCCGTCAAAACCCGCCACCGATCACACTCCCTTGCCGCCAGTCCGCTCCTTTCCTCTTCTTGATCGCCAAAAGGGCTTCTTTTGATGCCTTTCCCTCCGGATTTCCACTTCGAATCGGAAAAAACCTGCCTCCTCCCGCACTCTCCTCCGCTTTATGGTGATCCCATCTTTTCTGCCAGCCTGGAGAGCAGACCTTGAACACCGACACCCATGACGCCCCCCTGACCCCGGACAGCCCGGCACTGCTGCGCAAGACCGACCTGACCCTGGCCCGCATTCACAACCTGCTGGCGGATCAGGGCATACGCCCCAACGACGTGCAGCAGCAGATGCTGGCCTCCCACGTCAAGGCCATGGTGTGGCGCTCCTACAGCGGGGAATCCCTGCCGGAAGTCGACCTCAGCCTGTTCGAGGAGATCTCCCCCCTCTCCCTGCGCCTGGCCGAACAGGTCGTCGCCTGGCTCGACCGCCTCGCCTACGAGGAGGCGCACCTCTTGTCCGTCCATTTTGAAGTGGCCAAAGAAAACGAACTCAGCTCAGTAAAAGGAGAAAGCTAAATGACTGCCATCAAACTCGTGATTGGAGATCGTCTCGGCAAGGGTCAGAAAGTGGGGGCGGGCGCAGAAGCCGCCGGCGCCACCGTGACCGTCATCCCCGGCATGGCCGCCGACATGAAGCTCGGTGATGTGATGAACAAGGAGCAGGCCGACCTTGGCATCTCCTTCTGCGGCAGCGGTGGCGCGGGCGCCATCACGGCCCAGACCAAGTACGGCTACAAGTGCCGCTACGGCATGCGATCCATCGAGGAGGGTGTCACCGCCATCAACGAGGGGTGCGTGGTACTGGGCTTCGGCTTCATGGACAAGGAAGAGCTGGGCCAGAAGCTGATCGAAGCCTTCGCCAAGAAACACGGACGCGCCTGATGAAAGAGCACTTCACCACCCGGATCACGGTCAACGGCAAGGGGGCGACTCGCCAGCAGGCGTTCGCTGCAGCCCTCAGCCAGGTGCAACCCAGCCTGCTCAAGGAGAGCCCCAAGGTGATGCTGCGCATCGAACCCCTCGAGGTCGAGGTGCTCGAGGCCGAGGAGTCGGTACGGGTGGAGAAGTTCCTGTTCTTCTTCCTGCCACGCCAGCGCCACGAGTTCCGGGTCCGGCTGGCGATCACCGTCAAGGTCACCAGCCTGGATGTCGACAAGGTGGATTTCACCCGGGCCTGACCCCACAACCAAAAGGACAAGTTGGATGTTTCTAATCATTTTGATGAAGTCACTCATCATCGGCGGCCTGGTAGGCGTCGGGGTGGGGGCTGGCGCGGCGCGGATGTTCCACGCCCCGACCGTGCAGGGGATGGGCGCGTTCCGTACCCTGGGCGAGCTCAACTCCTGCGAAGGGGACCCCGCATCCCACTTCTCGTTCGGTCTGGGCTTCTTCTTCAACGCCTGGGCCTCCACGGTCGCGGCCGGCGCCTTCACCCAGGACGTGGATCACCGCATCCTGCCGAACTGGGGTGCAGCGGCCCTGATGATCAAGAACCGGGATCTCGCCACCACCCTCCATGATCCCAAAAAGATGGCCATCGCCTGCGGCATCATTGGTGCCATCGTGGTCGCCTTCCTCAACAGCACGGCCGCCGCCGTACCTGCCGCCCTGCAGGTGACCGCGGTCAAGGTGCTGGTGCCCGCCGCCAACCTGCTGGTCAACACCGTCATGCCGGTGATCTTCTGGCTGGCCGCCATCGAGGCAGGCAAGAAGTCCGGCTTCTGGGCCACCATCTTCGGCGGTCTGGCCCAGCTCATCATGGGCAACGCGGTACCAGGCCTGGTGCTTGGCATCCTGATCGGCAAGGGGGTGGAAGAGAGCGGCTGGAACCACGTCACCAAGGTGATGATGAGTGCCATCGTCCTGTTGTTCGTGCTGAGCGGCTTCTTCCGCGGCTTTGACATGAAACTCATTGAATCCTTCCACCTGGGCGTTCCCCTGTGGCTGGAAAACGTCCACAACCTCATGAGCGGCAAATAAGGGTGCACACCATGGATGAGAAACTGAGAAACAACTTCTGGTATGCCGACTGGTCCTTCCCCATCTTTGTCGGTCTGCTCTCTTCCGGCGTCTTCGCCGGTACCCACATGTTCTACCTCTACGGGGTCGGCGCATTCAACGAGGTGGCCTTCGTTGCCATGCTCAAGGCCGGCATGGACACGGGGGCCTATGGTGCAGTCGCCGCCTTCGGTGCCAGCTTCCTGTTCGCCCGCATCATCGAGGGCTCCCTGGTGGGGATCCTCGACATCGGCGGCGCCATCCAGACCGGAGTCGGCCTCGGAGTGCCCGCCCTGCTGCTGGGGGCCGGCATCATCTATCCGGTGGAAAACTTCACCGCTTCCCTGATCACCGGCATGGGGATTGGGATGGCCATCGGCTACGTGATCATCCTGGCGCGCAAGTTCACCATCAACCAGAGCAACTCCACCTACGGCGCAGACGTCATGATGGGGGCTGGCAACAGCTCGGGCCGCTTCCTCGGTCCCCTCATCATCCTCTCCGCCATGGGCGCCTCCATTCCCATCGGGATAGGCTCCCTGCTGGGTGCCCTGCTGTTCTACATCTGGGAGAAGCCCATCACGGGCGGCGCCATTCTGGGGGCCATGCTGTTCGGGACCTTCTTCCCCATCGCCCTGGCTTAATCCAAGGCCGTCTCTTCGGCGGCATTCAAGAACCTGTTTGCGCTCTGCCGCGAAAGGTCGTCAGCAAGGTGAAGAGCAGCGCAGGGGCCGGAGCGTATGGATAGACGTGAGAACTCCTGGTTACAAATACGCGAGCAGCACATGAGCCTTGGAAGCGGCCTCGCAGTAAGAGCACAAGCAGGTTCCAAGAGGGATATCAGCATGTACGACATGATCATCAGGGCGGGACGCCTGGGAAACGGGCAGCTTGTCGACGTCGCCATCAAGCATGGCAAGATAGCGGCGCTGGGTTCGCTACCAGAGAGCACGGAGGCGAAGCAAACCCTCACTCTGGGCGGGCAGGTCCATGTGAGCGCCGGCTGGATCGACGGCCACACACACTGCTACCCCGCCTCTCCCCTCTATCACGATGAGCCGGATAAGGTGGGCGTGGAATCCGGCGTCACCACCGTCATCGACGCCGGCAGCACCGGAGCCGACGACGTGGACGACTTCCAGCGTCTCGCCGCCACCTGCAAGACCCGGGTGCATGCCCTGCTCAACATCTCCCGCATCGGTCTGCTGCGTCAGAACGAGCTGGCGGATCCGGCAGACATCGATCCCGTCCTCGCCCAAGCGGCCATCCGGCGCCATCCCGGCTTCATCGTCGGCATCAAGGCGCGCATGAGCGGCAGCGTGGTGGGTGAAAGCGGTCTGCAACCCCTGCGCATGGCCAAGCAGATCCAGCAGGCCAATGGCAACCTGCCACTGATGGTGCACGTGGGCAACACGCCGCCGGATCTGGACGAGATCGTCGCCCTGCTGGGGGAGGGCGATCTGCTGACCCACTGCTTCAACGGCAAGCCCAACCGCATCCTGACCCCTGCGGGTGAACTGCGCCAGGCGGTGCGCGAGGCGATGCGGCGGGGACTCTTGCTCGACATCGGCCACGGCAGTGCCAGCTTCAGCTTCGAGGTGGCAGAGCTGGCCATTGCCCAGGGCATCCTGCCCCACACCATCAGCTCAGACATCTACTGCAAGAACCGCATCAAGGGGCCCGTCTACAGCCTTGCCCACGTGATGTCGAAGTTCTTCGCCATCGGCATGACCCTGGAGCAGGTGCTCGCCTGCGTCACTCACCAGGCCGCCGATGCCCTGCGCCTGCCCGGCAAGGGGCGACTCGAGGTGGGCGCCGATGCAGACATCACCCTGTTCGAGGTGAGCTGCGGCCCCACTCTCTTTACCGATACCGAGGCCGGCACCCGCAACGGTGATCGGCAACTGCTCCCTCTCGCCGCCCTGGTGGGCGGCGCACTGGTTCTGACTCACTACGGGAAATCACACCATGCCTTCTGTGTATGAGAAATACCGGCTCAAACCGGTGATCAACGCCTCCGGGCGCATGACCATTCTCGGCGTCTCCACCCCCGAGCAGGAGGTGGTCGACGCGGTCAACTTCGGCCTAGGCCACTACTTCGAGGTGAAGGATCTGGTCAACAAGACCGGCGCCTACCTGGCCGAACTGCTGGGTGTTGAAGATGCGGTAGTGGTCTCCTGCGCCAGCGCCGGCATCGCCCAGTCGGTGGCCGCCATGATCGTGCGCGGCGACCCCTATCGCCTCGAGCAGTTGCATGCTCATGCCCACGACGTGCCGAGCGACATCGTGCTGCCCAAGGGCCACAACGTGAACTTTGGTGCCCCCGTCGGCACCATGGTCAACCTGGGGGGCGGCAGGGTGGTGGAGGCAGGCTACGCCAACGAGTGCTCACCCGCCCAGCTGGCCGCCGCCATCAATGCCAATACCGCCGCCATCCTCTACATCAAGTCCCACCACTGCGTGCAGAAGAGCATTCTGTCGGTGGCCGAGGCGGCCGAGGTGGCCAAGGCACACGGGATCCCGCTCATCGTCGATGCAGCGGCCGAAGAGGATCTGCGTCTCTACTACAACCAGGGTGCGGATCTGGTCATCTACAGCGGCGCCAAGGCCATCGAAGGGCCCACCAGCGGCCTGGTGCTCGGCAGGCGTCAGTATGTGGGGTGGGTCAAGCAGCAGGCTGGCGGCATAGGCCGTGCCATGAAGGTGGGCAAGGAGGGGATCCTCGGCCTGACCCACGCCATCGAGCGCTACCTGGCCAAAGAGAAGGAGAGCGGCACCGCCATGGTCGCCAAGATGACCCCCTTCATCGAGCGCCTCAACCAGCAGCCCGGCGTCAGCGCCAAGGTGGTGTGGGACAGTGCGGGGCGCGACATCGCCCGCACCGACATCGCCTTCGACCACCAGCAGATCCGCATGACCACGGTGGAAGTGGTCTCCCGTCTGCAACAGGGTACCCCCGCCATCTACTGCCGCGGCTACAAGGCCAACGAGGGGCACATCGAGATAGATGTGCGCAGCGTCACCCTGCCCCAGCTCGACCAGATCCACTCCGCCATTGCCCACCTCGTTCAGGAGAACAACTGATGTCTCTTACCCCCAATTACTACCGCGATCGGGTCTGCCTCAACGTGCTGGCAGGTTCCAAAGAGAATGCCGTCGACATTTATGAGGCTGCCGAGGGCCACGTCCTGGTCGGTGTGCTCTCCAAGAACTACCCGGACATCCCCTCTGCCGTCGCCGACATGCAGGCCTACGCCAAGCTTATCGACAACGCCCTCTCCATCGGGCTGGGAGCAGGGGATCCGCGCCAGTCCGCCATGGTGGCCGAGCTGGCCCGCCAGTTGCAGCCTCAGCATGTCAATCAGGTGTTCACCGGGGTCGGGGCCAGCCGGGCGCTGCTCGGTCAAGCTGACACCCTCGTCAATGGCCTTGTCTCCCCCACCGGCATCCCCGGCATGGTGAAGATCTCCACTGGCCCCCTCAGCGCACAGCAGACTGACGGCATCGTCCCCATCGACACCGCCATTGCCCTGCTCAAGGACATGGGCGGCAGCTCGGTCAAGTTCTTCCCCATGGGGGGACTCGCCTGCCGCGCCGAATATCAGGCAGTGGCCGAGGCCTGTGCCCGCCACGGCTTCTGGCTGGAGCCCACCGGCGGCATCGATCTTGAGAACTTCGAGGAGATAGTGCGGATCGCGCTGGAGGCAGGAGTCGAGAAGGTGATCCCCCACGTCTACAGCTCCATCATCGACAGTGTCAGTGGCCAGACCCGGCCGGAGGATGTGCGTACCCTCCTCGCCATGGTGAAGGCACTGCTGGCATAGCAACCCCACAGGCACCGGTCCGATCACTGGGCGGTGCCTGGCTTGTTAATGACCCCCTTGTTAACATCGACCCACCATGCGCGACAGGAGTCCTCACCCCCTCATGACCAAGCTGCCCCACCCCAGACTCCAGCAACTGCTCGCCCTGCTTCACGCCGAGCCTCTGCCACAGGAGGAGCTGGCCCGCCGTCTCAATGTTTCCACCCGCACGGTGCGTACCGACGTGGCGACCCTGAACGAGCTCATTGCCACCCGGGGCGCCCACCTGATCCATCAGCGGGGCAGCGGTTACCAGCTCAAGATCTACAATCAGGGACTGTTCGATGCGCTGCTGGCCGCCCAGGGGCAGGAGAGCCCTCTGCCTCGCACCAGCCGCGAGCGGGTGCTGCACCTCCAGGTCTTGCTGCTGACGGCGGAACAGGGGATCAAACTCGACGAGCTGGCGGACACCTGGTATCTCAGCCGGGCGGCTTTGCAAGGGGACATGACGGAGGTGCGGGAGCGGCTCGCCCACTTCGGGCTCACCATCGACAGCAAACCCAGAGTGGGGATGCGCATTGCGGGAAGCGAGATGGCGATCCGCGCCTGCCTCACCCAACTGCTCTGCCAGGAGCTGCTGCACCAGCATCCGCTCCAGAGCCTGTTGCCCACCCTCTGCCCCAGCAAGACGCTGGAGGTAGTGGGCAACCACATTCACGAGCAACTCGGTCGCCATCAGCTGCGCCTGGCCGACGAGAGCCTGCAGCAAGTCACCGTCTACTGTGCCGTCGCCCTGCTTCGCCAGGCGTCTGGCCACGAGTTGCGCCAGTTTGCCAGCGACGACATCACCCCGCCCCTGGCAGTGGTGGCCCGCGACATCTATGCCGAGCTGCCAACCCTGACGTCACCGGGGCAGGAAGAGATCGCCTGTCTCGCCATCCAGATCCAGGCTCGCCTCACTGCAGAGACGCCCCTGCTCAGCCCGGCCATGGCGGCCGAGAGCGAGCAGCTGACTACGCACCTGCTGGGTTACATCCACCACCACTACCCCTATGACCTGCGCGGCGACCCGCAATTGCGAGCCGACCTGCAGACTCATATCGGCGCCATGCTGCTGCGGGTCAAATACCAGATTGGCAGCCACAATCCCCTGGCGGACCACATCAAGCAGTATTACCCCCTCGCCTACGACATCACCCTGGCGGCCATCTCTGAGTGGATCAGGCAGACCCCCTACCGGTTGACCCACCACGAGATCGGCTACCTGGTGATCCACATCGGGGTCGGCCTGGAGCGCCACTACGACATCGGTTACACCCGGCGCCCCCAGGCGCTGCTGCTGTGCGATGCGGGCAACGCCACCTTCCGGGTGCTGGAAGCACGCATCCGGCGGGAATACCCCCAACTGCAGCTGACCACGCTGGAGTCGGTGCGGGACTATGAGGGACTGGTACGAGTCGAGCAGGATTTCGTCATCAGCACCCTCAAGGTGAGCGAGAAGAATGCTCCCGTGGTGCAGGTCTCCCCCTTCCCGACCCAGTACCAGCTGGAGCAGCTCGGCAAGCTGGTGCTCGTCGATCGCACCCGTCCCTATCTGCTCGACAAGTATTTCGATGCCGACCACTTCATGGTGCTTGATGAACCCATCAGCCAGGGGGCGCTGTTTGATCGCATCTGCAGCCAGCTTGAGGCGGAGGATCTGGTGCAGAGCGGATTCCGGGGATCCTTGCAGGAGCGGGAGCAGATCGTCTCAACCATGCTGGGGGACGGCATCGCTCTACCCCACTCCCTCGGCCTGCTGGCGCGCCGCACCCTGGTCTATACCGTGCTGGCCCCCCAGGAGATCGATTGGGGTAACGGCGAGAGCGCTACCCTCATCTTCGTGCTGGCCATCGCCAAGGCGGATTATGAGGAAGCCATGGGACTTTATGATCTGTTTCTGGCACTGATGAACGAAAAAGCCAGCAGAAATCTGCTGGCTTGTCGGGATTTTGCCGCTTTCAAGGCGCTGGCTCGCAGCGCACCTTGAGCACGCCGAGGCGTATTACTCCTCATTGAAGCCCGAGGTGAACAGCGCCACCACGGCGGCCAGGGCCTCCACCTCTTCGGGGCCCTCCACCTGCACCTCCACCTGTTTGCCCTGGGCGGAGTCCAGCATCAGCAGGCCGATCACGCTGTCCGCGTCGGCCTCGACTCCCTCTTCGTTGCGCAGCAACACGTGGGCATCGAACCCCTGCACCAGCTCGAACAGCATCATGGCCGGTCGCGCGTGAATGCCTAACTTGTTTTTGACTTCTACCGAGGCGGAAACGGTCATCTGAGCATCCTGTGGATCTGTCAGGCGGGGTTTGAACGCTTGTCCAACGTGCGATGGCGGATCTGCACGTTCTTGCCAAGCAACCGGAATGCGCTGGCCAGCCGCTCGGCGATGAACACCGAGCGGTGTTGTCCGCCGGTACAGCCGATCCCGACGGTCACATAGCTGCGATTGTTGCGCTCCAGGTGGGGCAACCAGGTCCCCAGCATATTCTCGATCTGCTGGATGAACAGCATGACATCCGGCTGGCTGGAGAGGTAGTTGGCCACGGGCTCATCCTTGCCGGTGAAGGGCTTGAGCTCCGGGATCCAGTGCGGGTTGGGCAGGAAACGGGCGTCGAACACGAAGTCCGCATCCTTGGGAATGCCGTACTTGAAACCGAATGACTCGAACACCAGCACCAGCTCGTTCTCTTTCTTGCCGAGCACCCGGGTTTTGATGAGCTCGCTGAGATCGTGAATGCTGAGGTTGGTGGTGTCGATGCGCAGGTCGGCGGTCGAGGAGAGCGGTGCCAGCAGGTGGGTCTCTTCCCGGATCGCCTCGTCCAGCGAAAGCTTGTTGCGGGACAGAGGATGCAGACGGCGGCTCTCACCGTAGCGTTTGAGCAGGGTCGCGTTGTCCGCATCGAAGAAGAAGCTCGAAAACTTGACTCGCCCCTCGTTGCGCACCTGGCTCAGCAGGTTCTCCAGCCTGTCTGCCTGGGCAGGCAGGTTGCGCACGTCGATGCTGACCGCCAGCTTGTCATACTGGCTCTCCACCGACACGATCAACTGGGGCAGCAGGTTGACCGGCAGGTTGTCCACGCAGTAGTACCCGAGATCCTCGAGCACCCTCAGGGCCACCGTCTTGCCGGAGCCCGAACGACCGCTTACTACTATTAA
Organism: Aeromonas sp. QDB18; assembly: GCF_027705325.1. Classification (NCBI taxonomy): domain Bacteria; kingdom Pseudomonadati; phylum Pseudomonadota; class Gammaproteobacteria; order Aeromonadales; family Aeromonadaceae; genus Aeromonas; species Aeromonas sp. QDB18. The sequence continues at coordinate 14,661 of NZ_JAPDBQ010000022.1, read as the reverse complement.
CTGCATCTTGTCCCCTCACGCCAACGTGGCTGTGTCAGACCCGGCCTCAGGCCGACGTCATGATCTGATAGAGTTCTTCGTCGCTGGTCGCCTGGCGCAGCTGGCGGCAGACGGCCTTGTCACCCAGTTTGGATGCCATCAGGGAAAGAGTCTTGAGGTGCTGCTTGCACTCGCTTTCCGGCACCAGCAATGCAAAGAGCAGGTCAACCGGTTGATTGTCGATAGAATCGAAAGGGATGGGCTCGGAGAAGGTCATCAACACGGCGGTCGGCGCGAAGGCGTCGTCAATCCTACCGTGGGGGATGGCGATACCGGCTCCGATCCCGGTACTGCCCATCTTTTCTCGCGCCAGCAGGCTTTCAAACAGGACCTGGCGGGAAGCGCCGAGGCGCTCTGCGGCCAGTTCACTGATGATCTCGAGCGCGCGTTTCTTGCTGGTACAAGGGACCGCACTCTTGGTGCAGTCCCGACTCAGTATGTGTTCAAGTTGCATAGTTATTTTTGATTTAACTTATCTTTGTGCTTGATGATCTGCCGATCCAGTTTATCCAGCAGGGTATCAATCGCCGCATACATGTCGGCATGCTGCGAATTGGCGAACACCTCTCCCCCGCTGACATGCAGCTTGGCTTCGGCGATCAGGTTCAGTTTTTCGACGCTCAACACCACGTGTACGTTGTTGATATGGTCAAAGTGACGCTCGAGTTTGGCAAATTTGTTGTTCACATAATCACGCAGAGCTTCGGTAATCTCGACATGGTGTCCGGTCAGGTTAATTTGCATAACGTCTTCCTTTTGTTTGCCTAAACCAGGCGTTTGCGCTGATTGGATGGCGGGATCAACAAGGATTCACGGTACTTTGCGATCGTGCGTCTCGCCACCATAATACCCTGTTCGGCCAGCAAATCCGCGATCTTGCTATCACTAAGCGGCTTGGCGGGGTTTTCCGCCGTCACCAGCTTCTTGATCAGGGCGCGAATAGCGGTCGATGAGCACTCTCCTCCTCCCTCCGTATTGACGTGACTGGAGAAAAAAAACTTCAGTTCAAAAATGCCGCGGGGCGTATGCATGTACTTCTGGGTCGTGACCCGTGAAATGGTCGACTCATGCATCTCCACCGCTTCCGCGATGTCGTTGAGTACCATGGGTTTCATGGCCTCTTCGCCGTACTCGAAAAAGCCCTGCTGCTGCTCGACGATGCAGCTGGCCACCTTGAGCAGGGTGTCGTTACGACTCTCCAGGCTCTTGATGAACCACTTGGCCTCCTGCAAATGAGAACGGATGAACTGGGTATCCGTGCTGCTGCGAGCATTGCGCGCCATGGCCGCATAGGCCTCGTTGACACGGATGCGCGGAGCAGAATCCGGATTGAGTTCAACCACCCACTTGCTGCCCTTCTTGACCACGGACACATCCGGGATCACGTACTGGGATTCACTCTGGATGATGCCGTTGCCGGGTCTGGGCTCCAGTTGCTGGATAAGATCCAGCACCTCCTTGAGATCGCTCTCCTTGAGGCGGGTCTTGCGAGCCAGGGTGCGGTAGTCGCGATTGCCGAGCAGGTCCATGTGTTCGCGGATCACCTCTCTGGCTTCCTCGATCCAGGGCAGGTCCGGCGAATACTGGCCGAGCTGGATCAGCAGACACTCTTGCACCGAACGGGCGGCGATGCCGACCGGATCGAAATGCTGCACCCGCTTGAGCACGGCTTCGATCTCATCCAGTTCGACTTCTACCTCCTCGCTGCTGACTGCAGCCTGAATATCCTCGAGGGTGGCAGTCAGATACCCGGATTCGTCGATGGCATCGATGATGGCAAGCGCGATGGCAGCATCCACATCACTGAACGGGGTGAGCCGCATCTGCCACAGCAGGTAGTCCTGCAGGTTCTCGGTGGTCTCCCCCTGATAGACGCTGTCTTCCCCGTCATGGATGGGGCCTGCACTCTGAGCTGTACCGGCCGAGTAGACCTCGTCCCAGGTGGTGTCCACCGGCAGTTCATCCGGCATGCTCTCCTGGGCCATGGCATCGCTGGAGTCGAGTTGACTGGCGTCCTGTGTCTCTGCCTGACTGGTTTCCTGCGCCTCGTTCTCCTCTTGCTCCAGCAAAGGGTTGTTGTCGAGCGCTTGCTGAATTTCCTGCTGGAGTTCCAGGGTGGAGAGCTGGAGCAGACGAATCGCTTGTTGTAATTGTGGCGTCATGGTCAGGGACTGACCGAGACGCAACTGTAATGTCGGCTTCATCTACGTCGGGATATCCTTATGTTCAGCGAGGCAGTCACCTAACAAAAATGAGGGGTGCCCCCTTACTATAGACTGAATTGATCGCCCAAATAGACGCGCTTGACCTGCTCATCGGCGAGGATATCGGCCGGCGCGCCCTCGGCAATCATCTTGCCGTGGCTGACGATATAGGCCTTCTCGCACACATCCAGCGTCTCTCTGACGTTGTGGTCCGTAATCAGCACACCCAACCCGCGCTCTTTCAGATGCTGGATGATCTTTTTGATATCGATGACTGAAATAGGATCAACACCTGCGAAAGGCTCATCGAGCAGAATAAATCTCGGTTCTGCCGCCAGCGCCCGGGCGATTTCCACCCGGCGCCGCTCCCCACCCGAGAGGCTCTGGCCCAGGCTGTCGCGGATATGGGTGATATTGAACTCTTCCAGCAACTGTTCGACCTTATCCTCCCGCTCTTCGCGGCTCAACCCCTTGCGGGTCTGCATGACCCCCATCAAGTTGTCGAACACCGACAGGCGCCGGAAGATGGAGGCCTCCTGAGGCAGATAGCCGATGCCATTGCGGGCACGGATATGCATGGGCTGCAGGCTGATGTCCTGCTCGTCGATGGTGATGAGGCCGGCATCCCGCTGCACCAGGCCCACGATCATGTAGAAGGAGGTCGTCTTGCCCGCACCGTTCGGGCCGAGCAGGCCCACGATCTGGCCCGTTCCCACCTCCAGGCTCACATCGCTGACCACCATGCGGCGCTTGTAGCTCTTTTGCAGACCCGTTGCTTTTAACACTGCCATGGCTGTTGTTTCCTACTTCTTCTGATCGGCGGGTTTGTCAAAGTTCTCCACCTGATCCGGCAGGAACACCGTCTTGACGCGCTGGGTGGGCCCCTTGCTCTCGGCAATCATCTTCTGCTTGACGATGTCGTAGCGAATGAGATCGCCGGTCACCTGGCTGTCTTCCTGCTTGAGCTGGCCATTGCCGGTGATGGTCACCAGCCGGTTCTTAAGCTCGTAGCGGATGCTGTTGCCATGGGCATTAACCGGTTTGCCGTTGTCCAGCACCTGGAAGAAGGTGGCTGGGTTGCCATACGCGGTCATGACCTCGGCGCCCTTGTCGCCGGAGCGGATCACCACCACCTTGTCAGCCTTAATCTTGATGGTGCCCTGGGTGATGATGACATCCTCGCTGAAGGTGATGCGGTTGTCCTGCATCTCGGCCACCTGCTTGACAGCATCCACATAGACCTTCTCGGCAAAGTCGGACTCTTTGGCATTCAGGGAACCGCACAGCAACAGGGCCGTGAGGGCCAGATTAACGTTTTTCATTGAAATAAGTGGCATGGCCTTTATCCAGTAACTCGAAATATTTACGTTCCAGGTGACCCTTGAGGCCAACGCCCTCGGTCTGGAACTCCTGGCCCACAATGCTGATGTGCTGGTTGCTTCTCATCCCCTGCGTCACCAGATCCAGCTCCAGATAGGAGGTATCCAGCGTGGAGATGAAGGAGGCGGGCAGCAGACCGTCCAGATGCACCTTGTCACGGAGGATCACATTGTCATCGGTGTTGAGCACCCCGGTTTCGGCCGTCAGCTTCCATTCGGCCGCGCCCTTGTCATCGAACATGTAGACCACCGGCTTGGTGAAAGTGGCCTGCTCGAACACCTGGTAGTACTCCGCATATTCGGATTCCAGCCGCTCGGTGCGCTTGCCCTGCTCGTTGAAGCGGGTCGTCACCAACTCTCTGGCGGTGAAGTCCGGTTGAAAATTTTCCGTCTTGGTGGTCGGCTCGGGGACCAGCTCGATCTCCCCCAGCTGCCAGGCCGCCAGCGCAGCCAGAAACAGCAGGCCGAACAGCACAGTCTGTTTGTTCATCGCGACGCCTCGGGTTGATAGTCAGCCAATCCCTGGGCCTGCAAGATCAGGTCGCACACCTCGCGCACGGCCCCGACGCCACCGCCAAGCCGCGTCACCAGATCCGCCTTCGCCAGCACAAGCGGATGGGCGTCGGCAACGGCGATACCCAGGCCGCAAGCCTGCATCACCGGTAGATCGATGGTGTCATCTCCCATATAGGCGGCTTGCGATGCATCCAGCCCGAGCTTGGTCAGCAAGGCCTCGAAGTGGGGCAGCTTTTGGTCTGCACCCTGCACCAGGTGCTGGACTCCCAGACTCTTCATGCGATCGCTGACGATGCGGGAGTTTCGCCCCGTGATGATGGCAATCTCGATGCCCGCATTGAGCAGGGCACGCATGCCGGCACCGTCACGGGTGCAGAAAGTCTTCAGCTCTTCGCCGTTATTGCCCATATAGATGAAGCCGTTGGAGAGCACCCCATCCACATCGCACACCAGCAGGCGGATCTGCGCCGCCTTCTCGTACTGGCTGCGCGTCACCGGACCATAGAGGGTCGGTACGTCTTGCATCAAATTACTCCGGCTTTCAGCAGGTCATGCATGTTGAAGGCACCCAGCGGGTGTCTCTCCCCATCCACGACCAACAACCCGTTGATTTTCCTGGTTTCCATCAGCTTGACGGCCTCGGCAGCCATCATCTCAGGCCCTACGGTAACACAGTTCACCGTCATGACGCGGCTGATGGGGGTGTGATGAATATCCACCTGCAGGTCCAGAATGCGGCGCAGGTCACCATCGGTGAACAGACCGGCAAGCAGCCCTTGATCGTCCACCACCGCCGTCATGCCGAGCCCCTTGCGGCTCACTTCCAGCAGCGCCTGGCTGATGGTGGCATCTATCCCCACCTTGGGCAACAGCTCGCCGCTGTGCATCAGATCGCCCACTCGCAACAGCAACCGCTTGCCGAGGGACCCGCCCGGGTGCGACAGCGCAAAGTCATCGGCGGTGAAGCCACGGGCCTCCAGCAGGGCCACGGCCAGCGCGTCCCCCATCACCAGGGTGGCGGTAGTGCTGGATGTCGGGGCCAGACCGAGGGGGCAGGCCTCTTTCTCCACCTTGATGCACAGGTGCACGTTGGCCTCTTTCGCCATGGTGGAAGCAGGATTGCCTGTCATGCAGATGAGTGGAATGCCGCGGCGCTTGAGCACCGGCAGCAGGGCCAGGATCTCGTCGCTCTCGCCGGAGTTGGAAATGGCGATGATGAGATCCCCGGCTGAGATCATGCCGAGATCCCCGTGGCTGGCCTCGCCCGGGTGCAGGAAGAAGGCGGGCGTTCCCGTGCTGGCCAGGGTCGCGGCAATCTTGTTGCCGATATGACCCGACTTGCCCATGCCGGTCACCACTATCTTGCCGCCACAGCGCAGCACCATCTCGCAGGCGCGCTCGAACGCCTCGTCAAGGTACTGGTAGAGTCCATCAATGGCTTGTTTTTCTATGTCCAGCACCGCTCGGGCGCTGCGACGGAAATCGAACAATTCAGACACTTTTTCAGGCTTTACAGACATAAAGGCACAGCTCCGGGCCGAAATTTGCTGCGGGATTATAAAAAAGTCTGCCGAGATAAGCGAATCGGATGCGGAATGGGCGGTCATTGACGCAGGTTGTTACATAAAACTGTCGCGTACTTGGGGGGGAAACCCGCTCAATAGTTGTTCCTCGCTGTTGCTTAGACCTAGACTAGCCCATAAAATTCGCTCTTCATTTATACCGGATGGACAATTGTTTGAACGATGACCTGATCACCATCTCCGACCTGACCTTCAGTCACGGGGATCGGCTGCTGTACGACAGGATCAACCTGACCATTCCCCGTGGCAAGGTCACCGCCGTCATGGGTCCGAGCGGGATCGGCAAGACCACCTTGCTGCGCCTGATCGGGGGCCAGCTCAAGCCTGAGTCCGGTCAGATCCTGTTTGACGGGGAAGACGTTCCCACTCTCTCCCGTTCACGCCTGTATGAAGTGCGTAAACGGATGAGCATGCTGTTCCAGAGTGGCGCATTGTTCACCGGCATGACCGTCTTCGACAACGTGGCCTTCCCGCTGCGGGAGCACTCCGGCCTGCCGGAAGAGCTGATCCGCACCATCGTCATGATGAAACTGCAGGCTGTCGGTCTGCGCGGGGCGGCCAAGCTGATGCCGTCCGAGCTCTCCGGTGGCATGGCGCGTCGCGCGGCCCTGGCGAGATCCATCGCGCTGGATCCGGATCTCATCATGTATGACGAGCCCTTCGTGGGGCAGGACCCCATCACCATGGCGGTGCTGGTGAAGCTCATCAAGGAGCTCAACGATGCCCTCGGCATCACCTCCGTCATCGTCACCCACGACGTGAAGGAGGTGCTGAGCATCGCCGACTACGCCTACATCATCGCCAACCGCAAGGTAGTGGCACACGGCACACCGGAGCAGCTGCGCGAGGAGCACAATCCCGAAGTCGAGCAGTTCCTCAAGGGATTGCCCGACGGTCCTGTTCCGTTTCATTTTCCGGCAGGCGACCTGCTACAGGATCTGTGATGTTGACAAGTCAGATAAGCAAGCTGGGCCGCAGCGGTGTGCGTTTCATCAACGCCGTCGGCCGGGCAACCATCATGCTGTTTCATGCACTGGCAGGACGACCCCAGCCACGCAAGCACTTCCCGCTGCTGGTGCAGCAACTGTATGTGGTGGGAGTGCAATCCGTCGCCATCATACTGGTGTCAGGCCTCTTCATCGGCATGGTGCTCTCCCTGCAGGGTTACAACGTATTGAAGGATTTCGGCGCAGAGCAGAGCCTGGGGCCTCTTGTTTCCCTCTCCCTGCTCCGTGAGCTGGGTCCTGTGGTCACCGCCCTGCTGTTCGCCGGTCGTGCGGGCTCCGCCCTCACCGCCGAGATCGGCCTGATGAAGGCCACCGAGCAGCTCTCCAGCCTGGAGATGATGGCGGTCGATCCGCTGCGCCGGGTCGTGGCGCCCCGCTTCTGGGCCGGGGTCATCAGCATGCCGCTGCTGGCCTTCATGTTCAGCCTGATCGGCATCTTTGGCGGCAAGCTGGTTGGTGTCGACTGGCTGGGGGTGGACGAAGGCAGTTTCTGGTCCGCCATGCAGGCCTCCGTCGACTGGCAGGACGACATCATGCAGGGCGCCATCAAGAGCCTGATCTTCGCCCTGGTGGTGACTTGGATAGCGCTCTTCAACGGCTATGATGCCAAACCGACCTCGGCCGGGATCAGTCAGGCGACGACCCGTACCGTGGTTCACTCATCCCTGGCCGTGCTCGGTCTGGATTTTATACTCACCGCAGTCATGTTTGGATAAGGGAAAGATGAAGTTCAGCAAAGTAGAATTTCTGGTTGGCGCCTTCATGCTGGCTGGCATCGCGGCCATTCTGGCATTGGCACTGCAAGTGGCGGGATTGAGTTTCAAACCGGAAGGAGAAACCTATACCCTGCGCGCCCATTTCGATAATATCGGCGGCCTGAAAGTGCGCTCGCCGGTCAAGGTCGGCGGCGTCGTCGTCGGTCGTGTCAGCGACATCACCCTGGATCCCAAGAGCCAGGTCCCCATCGTTTCCCTGCAGATGCAGAAGAGTGCCGGCGAGTTCTCCGAGACCAGCACCCTCTCCATCCTGACCTCTGGCCTGCTCGGTGAGCAGTACATCGGTTTGGCACCGGGGTTCAGCGATGAGGAGATGGGCACCAGCATGCTCAAGGATGGCGACATGATCGAAGACACCAAGTCCGCCATCGTGCTGGAAGATCTGATTGGCAAGTTCCTCTACAGCCAGTCCTCTCCGGCCAACACACCCGCAACCAAGGAGTAACCATGTTCAAGAAGATCGCCCTGATGCTGGGTCTGATGACCAGCATGCTGTTCTCCCTCGTCGCCCGTGCGGATGTCAACACTTCGGACCCCTATGCCCTCGTGGATCAGGCCGCCCAGCAGACCTTTGCCCGCCTGAAAGCCGATCAGGCCCAGGTGAAGAGCAACCCCGATCACCTGCGCGTTATCATCCGCGAGGAGCTGCTGCCCTACGTGGACAACCGCTTCGCCGCCTACAAGGTGCTCGGCAACCAGATCAAACAGACGACCCCTGCCCAGCGTGACGCCTTTGTGGACGTCTTCACCGAGTACATGGTGAGCTCCTACGCCGACGCCCTGGCACACTTTGACAAGCAGACCGTCAAGGTCCAGCCCGGTAAAGCCGCCGAGAGCAACATCACCGCCGTCAACGTCAGCGTGAAAGAGGCCGGCAAGCCGGACATCTTCCTCGAGTTCAAGCTGCGCAAGAACAACAAGACCGGCGAGTGGAAAGCCTTCGACATGGTTGCCGAAGGGATCAGCCTGCTCTCCGCCAAGCAGAACGAGCTGGGCGGCCTCATTCGCCAGAACGGCATCGATGCGGTGATCGCCCAGCTGCGTGAACACAACGCCAAGCCGCTGGTGATCAAGTCATGATCCTGAGCGGTGACTTGCAGGCCCCGCAGGTCAACGATCTGTGGCAACGCCGCGCCGACTGGTGGCAGGACGATCGGCTCGAACTCGGTGCCGTCACTACCCTGGATTCCGCCGGCCTTGCCCTGCTGGTCAAGTGGGCCAAGGCGGCACTGGCACGGGGTGCCACTCCGACACTGGTGGGTGCCTCCAACGATTTCCATACGCTGGCCAACCTCTACGGGGTGGCCAGCCTCTTTCATTCAACCCCGCTCACAACTGAGGACTCATAATGCAAGTCTCTGAAATTGAAGCGATACTCCTCGAGGCTTTGCCATTGTCCGAAGTCCATGTCAAAGGGGACGGCAGTCACTACCAGGTGATCGCCGTCGGCGACATGTTTGACGGCATGAGCCGGGTCAAGAAACAACAGGCCATCTATGCCCCGCTGATGGACAAGATCGCCACCAACGAGATCCACGCTCTCTCCATCAAGGCCTATACCGACGCCGAGTGGAAACGCGAGCGTAAATTCCAGCTGCCCTCCTGATTTGGTAAAGAAGTAAACCATGGACAAATTCAAGATCACCGGCCCCTGCACCCTCTCCGGTGAAGTGACCATCTCCGGCGCCAAGAATGCCGCCCTGCCCATCCTGTTTGCCACCCTGCTGTGTGACGAAGAGGTTCAACTCTCCAACGTACCGCGCCTGAAAGACGTGGGTACCACCCTCAAGCTGCTGGAGATGCTGGGCGCCACCACCAAGGTCAACGGCAACGTGACCGTGCTGACCGGCGCGGTAAACAATCATGTCGCCCCCTACGAGCTGGTGAAGACCATGCGTGCCTCCATCCTGGCCCTGGGCCCGCTGGCAGCCCGCTTCGGTGCAGCAGACGTCTCCCTGCCCGGCGGCTGTGCCATCGGTGCCCGCCCGGTCAACCTGCATGTCCACGGCCTGGAGCTGATGGGCGCGAAGATCGTCATCGAAGAGGGCTACATCAAAGCCCGCGTCGACGGCCGCCTGAAAGGTGCCCACATCCTGATGGACATGGTTTCCGTGACCGGTACCGAGAACCTGATGATGGCCGCCACCCTGGCTGACGGTCGCACCGTGATCGAAAACGCCGCCCGTGAGCCGGAGGTGGTCGATCTGGCCAACTTCCTCAACGCGCTGGGCGCCAAGATCCAGGGCGCTGGCACCGATACCCTGACCATCGACGGCGTAGAACGTCTGCACGGTGGCAGCTACAGCGTGCAGCCCGATCGCATCGAGACCGGCACCTTCCTGGTGGGCGCCGCCGTGACCGGTGGCAAGATCACCTGCCGCAACACCGACCCCAGCCTGCTGGAAGCCGTACTGGTCAAACTGGAAGAGGCTGGCGCCCTGATTGAAAAGGGTGACGACTGGCTCACCCTCGACATGACAGGTCGTACCCTGAAACCTGTCACCATCAAGACCGCCCCCTACCCGGCGTTCCCGACCGACATGCAGGCACAGTTCACCGTGCTGAACGCGGTCGCCCAGGGCACCGGCATGGTCACCGAGACCATCTTCGAGAACCGCTTCATGCACGTGCCCGAGCTGGTACGGATGGGTGCCGACATCGAACTGCAGGGCAATGTGGCCATCTGCCGCGACACCCAGCAGCTCAAGGGTGCCCAGGTGATGGCGACCGATCTGCGCGCCTCCGCCAGCCTGGTGCTGGCCGGCTTCGTGGCCGAAGGGGCCACCATCGTCGATCGCATCTATCACATCGACCGTGGCTACGAAGACATCGAGCACAAGCTGCAAGGCCTGGGTGGTCGCATCGAGCGCATCAAGGAATAAGCTGGCTTCACCATGAGCCGACGATAAAAAAGGCCCCCTCGCCAGGCGAGGGGGCCTTTTTCATGACTCCGAATGGCGGCACCCCCTTCTCCCCTTGCGGGAGAAGGGGGCGGGGACGAGGAGGACAAGCAGACACCCTTTCCCCGAGGGAGAGGGTCAAGGGTTCAGGCGGTCAGCCGCTCCAGCTCGCCGATAAGCCAGATGGCCTCCTGGCGATGGGAGCCGCACACGTCCGCCATGGGGCGAAAGCCGCCGCACACCGCCGGGCGCTCCGGCTGGCCGAAGATCTTGCACCCCAGGTGCGCATCGAGCTGCACACAGGGCACACCGGCGGGCTTGCCGTCCGGCATGCCGGGAATGGCACTGCTGATGCTGGGGGCGATGCAGCAGGCACCGCATCCCTGACGACATTCCATGTGATTTTTCCTCTGTGGGGCACCGCAGTGTAGCAAGGAGTCCGGTTTCTCCTAAGCCTTATCCCTGCCCGGGCACCCTGGCGCCCTGCAGAGCGCAAAAAGCCCGGCACTGCCGCAATGCTGTTCACTTAAGAGAATTTGAGTTCCAGTCCACGTAGTATCAGGGCTAAAAAATGAGGGAGGCATGATGCCTCCCTCTTTCTATTGCAAGCCACGCTGGATAAAGGCTGAAGGAACATCGACTGGAAACAGCCTTGCTCCCCCAACTCAAGTCGCATTTATGAATAATTAGTCAAAAATGTGCTTATCTGAACAGCATTGCGGCACTGCCGGGCTTTTTGCTGCGGGAGTCAGCACATCACAGGATGATGTCGCGTACCACGCTGTCCTTGCGATCCAGGAAGTGGATCGACTTGATACGACGGCATGAGAGTACGTGACTTGCCGCCACCGCCATCCTCCTGCTTACAGGATGATGTCGCGTACCACGCTGTCTTTGCGATCCAGGAAGTGGATCGACTTGATACGACGGCATGAGAGTTCGTGACTTGCCGCCACCGCCATCCTCCTGCTTACAGGATGATGTCGCGTACCACACTGTCCTTGCGATCCAGGAAGTGGATCGACTTGATACGACGGATGGTGCGCGATTTGCCGCGGATCAGCAGGGTCTCGGTGGTTGCCATGACGCCGTCGCTGGTGATCCCTTCCAGCAGATCACCCTTGGTGATGCCGGTGGCCGAGAAGATGACGTTGTCATTCTTGGCCAGATCTTCGAGCTTGAGCACCTTGCTCACGTCGATGCCCAGCTCCTCGCAGCGCGCGATCTCCTGTTCACCCAGGGCGCGAACCTCGGGGCTGTCACCCTTGACCTGGTGGCGGGGGATCAGGCGAGCCTGCATGTCGCCGTCCAGGGCGCGGATCACCGCGGCGGAGATCACCCCTTCCGGTGCGCCACCGATGCCGTAGAGCATGTCCACTTCGCTGTCCGGCAGACAGGTGAGGATGGAGGCGGCCACGTCACCGTCGGGAATGGCGAACACCCGCACCCCCAGGCCCTGCATCTCCTTGATCGCCTTGTCATGACGCGGCTTGGCCAGAGTGATGACGGTCAGACGGGAGAGGGGCTTGCCGAGCGCCTTGGCCACGGCCTTGAGGTTCAGCTCCAGGGCCTGATCGAGATCGATGGCGCCTCTCGCCTTGGGGCCCACGATCAGCTTTTCCATGTACATGTCGGGAGCCTTGAGGAAGGATCCCTTGTCGCCCACCGCCAGCACGGCCAGGGCATTGGCCTGACCCATGGCGGTCATGCGGGTCCCTTCGATGGGGTCGACCGCGATGTCCACGGCGTCGCCCTGACCCGTGCCCACCTTCTCGCCGATGTAAAGCATGGGGGCTTCGTCGATCTCCCCTTCGCCGATCACAATCTCGCCATCGATCTGGATCTGATTGAGGATGTGGCGCATGGCCGCCACGGCCGCGCCATCGGCGATATTCTTGTCACCACGTCCGAGCCACTTGTAGCCAGCCAGTGCAGCCGCTTCCGTCACTCGGGAAAATTCGATTGCCAGTTCACGTCTCATCGCATATCCAACCTTAGGAGCTCGAAAACGGGCGGCATTCTACCACAAGGGCAAACCTTTGCGCGTAAAAGTGGCGACCAGCCACATAAATCCCGGTTTTCATCCCGCTGACATGGAACCGACACGGTTTGTTCATTGCACGGTCACCCGACTGTCATCTGTCACTTCTAGCATGGCCCCGTCTTTTAAAACAAAAGCTTGCAACACAAGGGATCATGATGAAAAAGCTGACAGTAGTAGCATTGGCTCTTACCGCCGCCTTCCAGGCTCAAGCCGTCGAAGTGTACAAAAACGAGAGCACCCTGCTCGACCTCTACGGCCGCATCTACGCCGGCCAGTTCTTCGGCGAGAAGAAAGAGCTGGACGCCAACGGTGACATCAAGAACGAATACAGCGACAAGCAGGGGGCCAACCAGTTTGTCCGTCTGGGCGCCAAGGTAGAGAGCGAGATCAACCCGGGTCTCAAGGCGCTGGCCCAGTACGAACTGCAGATGTACATCAACGACAGCGAGAAGACCGTCAGCGAGAACTCCGACAACCTGCGTACCCGTCTGGCGTTCGCCGGTGTCGGCGCCAACTGGGGGACCGTCACCTTCGGTCGCCAGAAGGGGGCTCCTGGCTTCCTGGCGGACTGGACTGATGTCTCTCTCTCCGACGGTTACGGCAACGAGGCACTGGGCGCCAAGACCGACACCTTCGCCACCAACCGCGCCGGCTCCGTGCTGAAGTACTCCGGCCTGTTCAACGGTTTCCAGGTCGATACCAGCTACAAGTTCGATGGCGGTGACACCGAAGAGACCTCCAGCAAGGACAGCGATGCCGCCTACGGTGCCGCCGTGGCCTACACCTTCCCGTTCAACCTCTCCCTGGGGACCGCCTACAACGTGGGCATCCGCGACAAGAGCGGTGAAGAGGATGCCAAGCTGTGGCTGCTCTCCGCCAAGTACGACAACAAGGCCCTCTACGCCGCCCTGAGCTATGCCGACGGCAGCGACTTCCTGGCCACTGGCAAGGATCACACCGGCTGGGAAGGGGCGCTGGGTTACAACTTCGAGAGCGGCTTCGGCCTGATGGCCCTGTGGAACAAGCAGAAGGTGGAGCAGGCTGGCAAGTCTGACTACGACTCCATCGACTACTACACCCTGGGTGCCCAGTACAAGTTCAACAAGAACCTGCGCGTCATCGGCGAGTACCGCATCAACAACCTCGACAGCCATGACAGCGGCAAGCTCAACACCAAGGATGACTTCCAGCTGGCGGCCCGCTACGACTTCTAAGTCGGCAACCACCTGATGACACGGCGCGCAGAGCACTCTGCGCGCCGTTTTTCATTTGGGAAGATCGCGTTGTCACTGAGGCTCAGAGCTTCTTCTGCCAGAACATGGCCCGGCCCACCTCGGGATCGAGCTCATAACCCGCAAAGCCGCTGGCACGATAGGCAGCCTGGGCCACCTTGTTCCCCTCCAGCCCCTCCAGGGTCAGCTTGCAGCAACCGAGCTCCCGGGCGAGCCGCTCCGCCTCCGCCAACAGCTGCTTGCCGATGCCGTGGCCGCGATGGGCAGGGTGTACCGCCACGTCGTGGATATTGAGCAGCGGCTGACAGGCGAAGGTCGAGAAGCCCTCGAAGCAGGTGGCAACGCCAGCGGGCTCCCCATCGACCCAGGCCAGCAGCACATGGGCACCGGGTCGCGCGGCCAGGGCGTCGGCCAGATTCGCCTTCACCTCGTCCGCCAGCGCACTGCCGCCCCCCATCTCGTCCCTGGCGTATTCGTCCAGCATCGCGATCAGCGCCTCGCCGTGGCGAGGGTTGTGCAGATCCGCCCTGATGATCTCGACCATGTTTCTCTCCCTGTGTGTTCCGGATGGTGCGCCAAGGCGCGAGGCTACCATGGTAGCGTCCCCTCCGAACCGAACCAAAGCTCCCCCGGCCTTTTCCCCGAGGTTCCAGCCCCCTCAATGCCTGCCCGCCAATGATCTCTTTTTCTTGCATCTTCTCCTTGCAAGGCAAATGAAAATCAATATCATTAGCAACCTCTCGCGATGAGAGAAATCAATAATTACAAATAAATCAACAAGTTCAGGCCGATTGGTCGACAAAGAGTCACACCCAGATGAACCATTCCCCCCCCCCGCGCGCCTTGCTGGGCGTCGCCTTGCTGGCGGTTTGCACCAGCCCCCGTGCCGAAGACGAAACCCTGAGGCGCTGTTTCCCAAATCAACCATCAAGCCACAACTGCCCCAGCCCCAAGTGACCGTTACACTCGGGGCTTTCTGAC
>NZ_JAPDBQ010000021.1:0-38842 GCF_027705325.1 Aeromonas sp. QDB18 | reverse complement strand
TGAGAAACTCAAACAGGCTGTAGCCTTTCTGGAATTGGATTTTGCTTTTGGCCATGATCTCGCACCTCGATAACTGTGCGTAAGATCAGTATAGTTCGTGGTAACTGACTGCTAATCATGGGTAATCAGGTATGGATTTAGGGACTCAGAATACTTTTTTCTGAAAATCAAGGCGGCCTTCCCCGGAAAGCCGCGATGAACCTAAAAAAACCGACTCCAGGGAGTCGGTTTTTTGTTGGGTGACGGTTATCAGGCGGTCACGGCATCGGCCTGGGTAGCTTGTGCTTCCGGCGCCGGGTTGCGAATGAGGTAATCAAACGCACCCAGGGCGGCGGTGGCACCTGCCCCCATGGAGATGATGATCTGCTTGAACGGTACCGTGGTGGCATCCCCTGCGGCATAGACGCCGGGCAGGGAGGTGGCACCCTTGGTGTCGATCTCGATTTCGCCAAAGCGGGTCAGGGCAATCTCGCTTCCTTTGAGGAACTCGGTGTTCGGCACCAGGCCTATCTGGACGAAGATGCCGGCCACCGCCAGATGCTTGATCTCGCCGGTGGTGCGATCTTCGTAGTCCATGCCCACCACCTTGCTGCCGTCGCCGATCACTTCGGTGGTGCGGGCGCTCATGATGATGTCAATGTTGCCCATGGAGCGGGCCTTCTTCTGCAGCACGTCGTCGGCACGCAGAGTATCGGCGAACTCCACCACGGTGACGTGCTCGACGATGCCGGCCAGATCGATGGCCGCCTCGATGCCGGAGTTGCCGCCACCGATCACCGCCACGCGCTTGCCCTTGAAGAAGGGGCCGTCACAGTGGGGGCAGTAGGCCACACCCTTGGTACGGTACTCGAGTTCACCCGGCACGTTCAGGTCGCGCCAGCGGGCACCGGTCGCCAGGATCACGGCGCGGCTCTTCAAGGTGGCACCGGAGGCGAGGTCCACGTTGACGTAACCATCCTTGCTGATGGCGGCGGCACGCTGCTCGGTGATCACTTCCACGCCGTACTGCTTGACGTGCTGCTCCAGGCTGGCGGCCAGCTTGGGGCCCTCGGTGTAGGGCACGGAGATGAAGTTCTCGATGCCGACGGTGTCCATCACCTGGCCACCGAAACGTTCGGCGACAATGGCGGTGCGAATGCCTTTGCGGGCGGCATAGATGGCCGCGGCGGCGCCGGCCGGACCACCGCCCACCACCAGCACGTCATAAGGCGCTTTTTCGCTCAGCTCTTGCGCCTTGCGCTCGGCAGCGCCGGTGTCGAGTTTGGCGACGATCTCTTCCAGCGAAATACGGCCCTGACTGAACGGCTGACCGTTCAGGTAGACGTTCGGGACCGCCATGATTTGACGCTCGTTCACCTCATCCTGGAACAGGGCACCGTCGATCATGGTGTGGGTGATGCCGGGGTTCAGGGTGGACATCAGGTTCAGGGCCTGTACCACGTCCGGACAGTTGTGGCAGGAGAGGGAAATATAGGTCTCGAAGTGGAACTCGCCCTTGAGGTTCTTCACCTGCTCCAGCACGGCCGGATCGGCCTTGGAGGGGTGACCGCCGCTTTGCAGCAGGGCGAGCACCAGCGAGGTGAATTCATGACCCATGGGAATGCCGGCAAAGTGCACGCGCGGGGCCTGGCCCTGGGGCGCGATGCTCATGGAAGGCTTGCGGGCATTGGTGCCATCGGTCAGGGAAATTTTGGGGGACATCTCGGCGATCTCGCTGGCCAATGCCAGGAGTTCGGCGGATTTGTCGCTGTCATTGCCGGACACGCTGATCTCGATGGGATTGACGATGTACTGCAAGTAACCGTTGAGTTGTTGTTTGAGGTTGGTATCTAACATGGTCGAATTCCTTCTTGCTGAATGCGGGTCGGCACGATGACCGGATACAGAAAACAGAGGTCCACACAGCAGACCGGCGCATTTTCTGAGGGCCGTAAACAAGACCGGCCCTTGAACGGGCCGGTCTTCAGAGCGGGGAGGCTTAGATTTTGCCTACCAGATCCAGGGACGGGGCCAGGGTGGCGTCGCCTTCTTTCCACTTGGCCGGGCACACTTCACCCGGGTGGGAAGCAACGTACTGGGCAGCCTTGACCTTGCGCAGCAGTTCCAGTGCGTCACGGCCGATGCCGCCAGCGTTGATTTCAACGATCTGGATGACGCCTTGCGGGTCGATGACGAAGGTACCGCGGTCAGCCAGGCCAGCTTCTTCGATCATCACGCCGAAGTTGCGGGTGATGGTACCGGTGGGGTCGCCGATCATCGGGTACTGGATCTTCTGGATGGTGTCAGAAGTGTCGTGCCAGGCCTTGTGGGTGAAGTGGGTGTCGGTGGAGACGGCGTAGATCTCGACGCCCAGCTTCTGGAATTCGGCGTAGTTGTCGGCCAGGTCGCCCAGCTCGGTCGGGCAGACGAAGGTGAAATCAGCCGGGTAGAAGAACACCACGGACCACTTGCCTTTCAGGTCAGCGTCAGACACCTGAACGAATTTGCCATTGTGGTAGGCGGTGGCGTTGAACGGCTTGATTTCAGTGTTGATGTAGGTAGACATGTATTTGCTCCTTGGTGATGTACATATGCCTGTCTGGTGTTGAAGAGTCGTGCCAGACGAGGCGCTTAACTTTCGATGGAGTCATCATAGTGACTTTTTCTAATCGGTCAAAGCCACAATTTTGAATCACATAAATCTATTTATTAGATAGACCATCACAACTGTACCTAACATGAATATCTCAGGCCTTCGGAGATAACTCATTGTCGAAGTTCAATTTCTGTCCTGTATGTCACATTTTCAAGGGCTGGGCCGGATTTGTTTCCATTGCGTGAGCAGAGAAGGGGGCAGACGAGGCGGCGCAGTAGAAAAAAGAGGGATAAAAAAATCCCGGCGCCGTCGCACAGACAGGGCCGGGTCATCAAACAAGGAATGGCGATAAATATGCTTTACAGCAAAGACTAACTACGGGGTGTGCAAACTTGCAGACATATGAAGAGAAGATGGCGGGTGCACAATCCTCATCTCCTCTTCGGCAACCATTGCATGGTGGGCATCATAGTGTGATGAATGTCACAATGCAAGTTTTGTGGTGTAATTTTACAGTCAAATTGAAGGAGTTTCACTTAAATAGCCGTAAAATTAGGCTGAAAACGCTTTTGCTGTAATTTTATTACAGAATTTTAAGATCAAAAGTCGGTTGGGGGCTCCTGCTCCTCCATCAGCTCCAGCAGATTGATGGCCACGGCGATGAAGTCCGACTCGGTGACGATGCCAACCAGCTTGCGCCCCTTGAGTACCGGCAGACAGCCATATTTGTGGCGCTGCAGATACAGGGCCGCCTCCTTGATGCCGGCGTGGGGATCCACGCTCGCCACCTGACGAGTCATGATCTCGTCGAGCTGGACGTTGTCGGTGAACTCCGCCTCTCGCTCGGGGTTGATCAGCAGCAGCTTGGATTCGCGGGTGGCCAGGATGTCCGAGAGGGTGACCAGACCAAGCAGATGCTGGTGTTCATCGACGATGGGAACGTGACGGATCCGCTCCTGCTGCATCAGCTCCATCGCCTGCTTGACGCTGTTTTCCGGACCCAGGGTAAAGGGGTGTTCAGTCATGATCTCGGAGAGGGTCATCATGGTGGGCCTCCTTGTGTGTCTGCTTCCACCCTAGCCCAGCCCCCGTCGCCAGAACATGATCGGGGTCAATACAAGACCTTAAAGGTTTTTTAACGGGCCCAGCCTCACAAAATGGCCCGCTATCCCTTGTCTTCCTTGGGTTTTTAGTCTTTTGGGTTGCCTTGGAAGAGGGGGATAACTAGACTAGCCGCCGATTCCCCCGAGGTGAAAGATGCAAGTATCCGATTTTCATTTTGATCTGCCAGACGAGCTGATTGCCCGCTATCCCATGGCGGAGCGTACCGCTAGCCGCCTGCTGCAGCTCGATGGTCAAACCGGCGCCCTGCGCCACGGTCATTTTGTCGATGTGCTTGACCAGCTCAACCCCGGCGATCTGCTGGTGTTCAACAATACCCGGGTCATTCCGGCCCGCATGTTTGGCCAGAAGGCCAGCGGCGGCAAGCTGGAGGTGCTGGTGGAGCGCATTCTGGACGAGCACAGCGTGCTGGCGCACGTCCGCTCGTCCAAGTCCCCCAAGCCAGGTACCCGTCTCCTTCTGGATGGCGGTGCCGACGGTGTGCCCGTCGAGGCCGAGATGCGTGCCCGCCACGACGCTCTGTTCGAGATCCACTTCCTGGACCCGCGCCCTGTGCTGACCATTCTGGATGCCATCGGCCACATGCCGCTGCCCCCTTACATCGACCGTCCCGACGAGGATGCCGACAAGGAGCGCTACCAGACCGTCTACAACCAGAAGCCGGGTGCCGTGGCGGCGCCGACCGCCGGTCTGCACTTCGACGAGCCGCTGCTCGAGCAGATCCGTGCCAAGGGCGTGGAGATGGCCTTCGTGACCCTGCACGTGGGGGCGGGCACCTTCCAGCCGGTGCGCGTCGACAAGATTGAAGATCACCACATGCACTCGGAATACGCCGAAGTGCCCCAGGAGGTGGTGGATGCCATCGCGGCGACCCGCGCCCGCGGCGGTCGGGTGGTTGCGGTGGGCACCACGTCGGTGCGATCCCTCGAGAGCGCAGCCAAGGCGACCCTGGCCCAGGGCAAGCCGCTGGCGCCCTTCTTCAATGACACCGACATCTTCATCTTCCCCGGTTACGAGTTCCAGGTGGTCGATGCCATGATCACCAACTTCCACCTGCCCGAATCCACCCTGATCATGCTGGTCAGCGCCTTTGCAGGCTACGACAACGTGATGGCCGCCTATCAGGCCGCCGTGGCGGGACAGTACCGTTTCTTCAGCTACGGGGACGCCATGCTCGTCACCCGTCGCCGGGTGCAGGGTTAAGCCTTGCCCTTCAGAAGTCGTTCAGGCTCTGCTTGTCAGTATGCCGGCCGGCTTCATATTACCGGGCCCCTCGGGCCCTTTGTTGTCAGACTGTTTCTCTGACTGAATAGAGGTAGCAATGAAATTTGAATTGAAAACCACCGATGGGCGTGCCCGTCGCGGTCAACTGGTGTTCGAGCGTGGCGTGGTCCAGACCCCGGCCTTCATGCCGGTCGGCACCTACGGCACCGTCAAGGGGATGACACCGGAAGAGGTGCGTGAGACTGGTGCCCAGATCCTGCTTGGCAACACCTTCCACCTCTGGCTGCGCCCGGGTCAGGAAGTGATGCGCGCCCACGGCGATCTGCACGACTTCATGAACTGGCAGGGGCCGATCCTGACCGACTCCGGTGGTTTCCAGGTGTTCAGTCTGGGGCACATCCGCAAGATCACCGAGGAGGGGGTGCACTTCCGTCATCCCATCAACGGCGAGAAGATCTTCCTCGACCCCGAGAAGTCCATGGAGATCCAGTACGATCTGGGTTCCGACATCGTGATGATCTTCGACGAGTGCACACCGTACCCGGCCACTTACGAGGAAGCGCGCAAGTCCATGGAGATGTCCCTGCGCTGGGCCAAGCGCTCCCGTGACAAGTTCGATGCGCTCGGTAACAAGAACGCCCTGTTCGGCATCATCCAGGGTTCTGTCTACGAACCGCTGCGGGATGTGTCGCTGGACGGTCTCCTTGAGATCGGCTTCGACGGTTACGCGGTCGGTGGTCTCGCCGTGGGTGAGCCCAAAGAGGACATGCATCGCATCCTTGACCATGTCTGCCCGAAAATTCCAGCCGACAAGCCGCGCTACCTGATGGGGGTGGGCAAGCCGGAGGATCTGGTGGAAGGGGTGCGCCGCGGTATCGATATGTTCGACTGCGTGATGCCGACCCGCAACGCCCGCAACGGTCATCTCTTTACCACCGATGGGGTGGTCAAGATCCGCAACGCCAAGTACCGGGAAGACACCAGCACCCTGGATGCGGACTGCGATTGCTACACCTGCAAGAACTACACCCGCAGCTATCTGTACCATCTGGACAAGTGCAACGAGATCCTCGGTGCCCGTCTGAATACCATCCACAACCTGCGTTATTACCAGCGCGTGATGCAGGGTTTGCGGGACGCGATCGAGCAGGGTAAATTAGACGACTTTGTAACTGAGTTTTACCGTCGGCAAGGGAAGCCTGTGCCTCCACTGGCTGAAAATGACGTGAAATAACAACGACATATAAGTTAGTATTCAAATCTACATCAATAAGAGGTTGTTAAATGAGCATTATCTCCAAGGCGTATGCAGAAGGCGCGGCTCCGGCAGCACAGGGTGGTGGCATGGAAATGATCATCATGCTGGCCGTGTTCGGTCTCATCTTCTACTTCATGATCTACCGTCCCCAGGCCAAGCGTGCCAAGGAGCATCGCAATCTGATGAGCTCCCTCTCCAAGGGCGACGAAGTGCTCACTTCCGGTGGCCTGGTCGGCAAGATCGCCAAGGTTTCCGCCGACAGCGACTACATTGTGCTGGCCCTGAACGATCAGACTCAGGTCACCATCAAGCGTGACTTCGTCTCTGCCGTTCTGCCCAAGGGTTCTATCCAGTCCCTCTAATCTCCCGAGGAGCACAGCGTGTTAAATCGCTATCCGCTGTGGAAATACCTGATGGTGATCGTCGTGATCGCCATCGGTTTTCTATATGCAGCCCCCAATCTTTACGGCGAAGACCCGGCCTTGCAGGTCTCTGCCAGCCGTGGTGCCGAAGTCAAACTAGAAACCCTCGATCAGGTGAAGGAAACCCTCGACGAGGCGAAGATCCCTGTCAAGCATGCGGCGTTCGAGCACGGCTTCATCCTGATCCGTTTCAACAACACCGAAGACCAGCTCAAGGCGCGCGACATCGTGGCCAACAAGCTGGGCGACAATTTCATCACCGCCCTCAACCTGGCACCGTCCACCCCCGCCTGGCTCGAGGCCATCGGCGCGGCGCCCCTGAAGCTCGGTCTTGACCTGCGGGGCGGTGTGCACTTCCTGATGGAAGTGGACATGGCCGAAGCGCTGGCCAAGCAGCAGGAACAGATGGTGCAGGATTTCCGCGCCGAACTGCGCACCCAGAAGATCCGCTACTCCGGTGTACGCCGGGTCGGGGATCAGGTGCAGGTGGTCTTCCGTGACGAGGCCGACCAGGCCAAGGCACTCTCCTTCCTGCGTCGCCAGAATGCGGATCTTGTCTTCACCACAGACCAGAAAGGGGATGACTTCATCCTGCTGGCCAGTCTGAGCGAAGCCAAGGTCAAAGAGGTGAAGAAGTATGCCCTCGAGCAGAACATCACCATCATCCGCAACCGGGTGAACGAACTGGGTGTGGCCGAGCCGCTGGTCCAGCAGCAGGGCGGCGAGCGTATCATCGTCGAGCTGCCGGGGATCCAGGACACCGCCCGTGCCAAGGAGATCCTGGGGGCCACCGCGACCCTGGAGTTCCATATGGTCGATGAGGCTGCCGATATCCAGGCCGCTGCCGCAGGCCGCGTGCCGCCGAGCTCCAAGGTCTACAACGATCGCAACGGTCGTCCCGTGGTACTGCAAAAGCGCGTGATCCTGACCGGTGACCACATCGTGGGTGCCCAGTCCGGTTTCGATGAATACAGCCGCCCCCAGGTCAACATCAAGCTCGATGGTCAGGGTGGCAACAAGATGGCCAACTTTACCAAGGACAACGTTGGCAAGGGCATGGCGACCGTCTTCATCGAGTACAAGCCGGTGGGGCAGCCTGGTCTGGACGGCAAGCGTAAGTTCCGCAAGCAGGAGGAGGTGATCAACGTCGCCACCATCCAGTCTCGCCTGGGTAGCCAGTTCCGCATAACCGGGATCGACAACGCCAACGAAGCCCACAACCTGGCGCTGCTGCTGCGTGCCGGTGCCCTGATTGCCCCCATCCAGATCGTCGAAGAGCGCACCATAGGCCCGAGCCTGGGTCAGCAGAACATCGACAGCGGGATGGAAGCCATCGGCTGGGCCATGCTGGTGATCGTGCTCTTCATGGGGATCTACTACCGTGCCTTCGGCTGGGTGGCCAATCTGGCGCTGACCATGAACCTGGTGCTCATCGTCGGTATCATGTCGATGATCCCGGGGGCCACCATGACCCTGCCGGGCATCGCCGGTATCGTGTTGACGCTGGGGATGGCGGTGGATGCGAACGTGCTGATCTACGAGCGTATTCGTGAAGAGATCCGCAATGGTCGCGGGGTGCAGCAAGCCATTCACCTGGGCTTTGACCGCGCCTTCTCCACCATCGCCGACTCCAACATCACCTCGCTCATCACCTGCGTGATCCTGTTCGGTATCGGTACCGGTGCCATCAAGGGCTTCGCCCTGACCCTCGGGATCGGCCTGACGGCGTCCATGTTCACTGCCATCACGGTATCCCGCGCCATCATCAACCTGGCCTGGGGTGGACGGCGCATCGACAAGCTGCCGATCTAAGGAAGAGACATGTTTCAAATTCTACATTTTGAAAAGCCCATCCCCTTCATGCGTTTCGCCAAGCTGGGTATGGTCCTCTCTGCTCTGGTGACGGTGCTCGCCCTCTACGTTCTGTACGATCGTGGCTTGAACTGGGGGCTGGACTTCACCGGCGGTACCACCATCGAGGTGGGGTTCCAGCAGTCGGTGAGCCTGGACAAGATGCACGAGGCGCTGGATCAGCAGAAGATTGACGGGGCGACCCTGCAGTTCTTCGGCTCCAGCCGTGATGTGCTGGTGCGCATGGCCCCGCAAGAGGGCGTCAAGGTCGAGCAGCAGGGCAACGAGGTCCTGGCGGCCGCCAAGCTGGTCGACGAGAGCGCTGTGCTCAAGCGTGTCGAGTTCGTCGGTCCCTCCGTGGGTGACGAGCTGGCCACCGACGGTGCCCTGGCCATGCTGGCCTCCATCATCTGTATCCTGATCTACGTGGCGGTGCGCTTCGAGTGGCGTCTGGCCACGGGGGGCATCCTCTCCCTGGCTCACGACGTGATCATCACCCTCGGCATCTTCGCCTACTTCCAGTACGAGTTCGACCTGACCGTGCTGGCGGCGCTGATGACGCTGGTGGGGTACTCCCTGAACGACACCATCGTTGTGTTCGACCGGGTGCGGGAGAATTTCCGCAAGGTACGCCGTGGGGACACCGCGGAGATCATGGATCTCTCCATGACCGAGACCCTGAGCCGGACCATCATCACCTCGGGGTTGACCTTCGTGGTGGTGGTGGCACTGCTGCTCAAAGGCGGGCCTCTGATCCACGGTTTCTCCATCGCCATGGTGATCGGGGTGGCTTTCGGTACCTACTCCTCCATCTATGTGGCGAGCGCCTCAGCCATGTTCCTCGGGATCAAGCGGGAGCACATGCTGCCGACCCAGGTGGAAAAAGAGGGCGCGGATCAGCAAGAGATCCTGCCGTAACAGACAAGGGCGCCGCAAGGCGCCCTTTCTCTTGTGGCCGGGGTGAGTCATGATGCTCCCCACAACCCAGCATCCATTACCCAAAGCAAGGAGCAAGCCCATGCAACACAATCCCCGTTTTCTGGCCCTGGTAGAGGCCATCCGCCCGCAGGTGCAGGAAACCGATGTGCATCAGATCAAGCGCTGGCAGGATGAGGGCCGAGCATTTCATCTGATCGACGTGCGCGAAGAGAGCGAGTGGGCCAGGGGCCATCTGCCGGGGGCCACCTATCTCGGGCGCGGGGTGATAGAGCGTGACATCGAGACCCGGTATCCGGATCCCGACACCGAACTCTACCTCTATTGTGGTGGGGGATTTCGCTCCATCCTGGTGGCGGATAACCTGCAGAAGATGGGTTATTCCCGGGTCGTCAGCGTCGATGGAGGCTTTCGCGGCTGGAGCGATGCCGGATACCCTGTCGAATCCTGATTTATTTGAGGGAGAGGGGCTGCGCCACATGACAAACGGCCCCGTGATCTTTACCATATGCGGGGTCAAGCGTAAGCGTCGGAGTGTTCATTGAACGTCAGGATAGGGATTGGATACCTCACGGGTATCCTGTTGTTGCTCCCCTTGTGGGGTTGCAGCAGTAGCAGTCAGGTAAAAGCGCCTCAAGTTCCCAAGCCGCAACCCGCTTCACTGGTATTGGCGACCCCCTTGCAGGTCTCCTACCAGAGCGAGTTGGCGTTGGCGCGACTCGGGCAGATGCTCAGTGAAATGGAATTGACGACCGAACAGCGGGCAGAACTCTTCTATGAGCGTGCCGTGGTGTTTGACCGGGTGGGCTTGCGTTCCCTGGCGCGACTCGACTTCAACCGCGCCCTGCGGGAGAAGCCGGATTTTGCCGAGGCCTACAACTTCATCGGTGTCTATCTGGTTCAACAGCAGAACTACGACGAGGCCTATGAGGCGTTCGACTCCGCCCTGGAGCTCGCCCCGGATTACGACTACGCCTATCTCAACCGGGGAATCGCGCTCTATTACGGCAATCGCCCCGAGCTTGCCGCGGCGGATATGAAGCGCTTCTACGAGGCGCAACCAGAAGACCCTTATCGGGTGATCTGGCTCTATCTGGCCGAGCAGAAGCTCAACGGACCGGCGGCCATGAGCCGGATGCGCGAGCGGCTCAACAAGTATGACGACGACGCCTGGAACTGGGATCTGGTGCGCCTCTATACGGGCGACATCAATGCCACCCAGTTGATGAGCAACGTGGTGAAAGGGGTCAAGGACAACAGGGAGCTCGCCGAGCGCCTGTGCGAGACCTACTTCTACCTCGGCAAGTTCGAGCTGGCCAAGGGTAACCGCAAGGAAGCCATCAGCTACTTCAAGCTGGCGCTGGCCAACAACGTCTATGACTTCATCGAGCATCGCTATGCCTTGCTGGAGCTGGAACTGATGGCGCGCAAGCCCCAGCCACCCGTAGCCCAGGGCAAGAGCGGCAAAGCGTGACTAAACGGGTTTGAACCCCATGAAAAAGGCCTCTTGACGAGGCCTTTTTGCTGTCTGGTGACACGGGGTGTACCGCTACTCCACCAGGCTCATGCCGGGGATCTGGCGCCAGTAACCGTTGCAGTCCCGCTCCTGCTGCAGGGGCAGGGGGGCCATCCCCTGTTCGTTGGCCTTGAAGCGCTCCAGCATCGTCAGGGTCTCCATGCCTTCGGGCGAGAGGCGCACCACATCCACCAGACCCTCCATCCCCTTGAGCTCGTTACCCAGGTTGTAGCAGTAACCGGACTGGGTCTGGATGCCGTTGAGGTTGAACACCTTCTGCCCCTCGCGACTGCTGGCAAGTCGCCCGGTGGGGTAGTCGATGCAGGCTAGTTCGCAGTTGTCCTTGGGCCGGTCGAGGGAGCGGGCGGTGAAGCAGCGTGCCGAGTAGGCGAGCGGCAGATGACCATAGGCGAACACCTCCACCTCGAACTGCTGGCGCTCCCTGCCCAGATCCTGATTGAGCTGCATCAGCCAGTCACGGGAGAGCTCCACCGGCATCACCCAGCGCTGCATCCCCTGTTTAAGCAGCATGCGCAGCACGTCGGCGTTGTAGGCGTTGATGGCGGGGCCGCAGACGAACGGCAGCCCGGCTTCACTGGCGAGCTGGACCGCCCCCAGATCGTTGGCCTCGATCATCAGCTCGCCGTTGTCGACCAGCCGCTTTACCTCCTTGAGCTCGGAGGGAGCTGAGATCAGCGCCAGCGTGGAGAGTACCGCCTGCTTGCCGGAGCCTGCCACCTGACGGGCGAGGGCAATCCAGTCATCCACTTTCAGTTCGCGCCGCTTGCTGCAGACGGTTTCCCCCAGATAGACGATGTCGGCCTGGCTGGCGGCCGCCGCCTGATAGAAGGCCTGGGTGTCGGCCTTGGGCCAGTAGAAGAGCAGGGGGCCGAGAGAGAATTTCATGAGCAGTGCTCCTTATTGCCACTGGCGATGATAGGCACCGAGGGTGGTCTGGCTCCCCTCGGAGACGCGGGCGAGCTGGGCATCCCACTCAGCCTTGACTTGATAGGCCTCGGGGTTGGCCTGATAGGCGTCGATGGCGGCGCGCCAGACCCGGGTCACCTGCTCCACATAGGCGGGGCTGCGCTGGCGTCCCTCGATCTTGACCGACTGGATGCCGGTCTGGAACAGCTCGGGCAGGAGGCCGAGGGTGTTGAGGCTGGTGGGCTCCTCCAGCGCGTGATAGGTCTGGCCATCCACCTCGAAGCGCCCCTTGCACAGGGTCGGGTAGCCGGCGTTTTCCCCCGGGCCGTAACGATCGATCAGCACCTCGTTGAGGCGGGATTCGAGGCCGCTCGGGGTCTCTTCCCAGCGCACGAACTTGGCCGGTGAACAGGCGCCGACGGTGTTGGGGCTCTCGCCTGTCATGTAGGAGGAGAGGTAGCAGCGCCCCTCCGCCATGATGCAGAGGCTGCCGAAGGCGAACACCTCGAGGCCGACGTCGGTCTCGCGGGCAAGCTGCTTCACCTGATGCATGGAGAGCACCCTCGGCAGCACCACCCGGCCGACGTTGAAGTGCTGCTGGTAGAAGCGGATGGCAGCGGCGTTGGTGGCGCTGGCCTGGACCGAGACATGTAGCTCCATGTCGGGATGGCGGCGGCTGGCATAATCGAGCACGGCGAGATCGGCGATGATCAGGGCATCGGCACCGAGCGCCACCCCTTTGTCCACGGCCTGCTTCCAACGGGCATCGGAGCCCGGGTGGGCAAAGGTATTGATGGCGATGTGCAGCTTGCGGCCATGCTGGTGGACATAGTCAACCGCTCTTTCCAGCTTGCTGTCGGTGAAGTTGAGCCCGGCGAAGTGGCGGGCATTGGTGTCATCCTTGAAGCCGATGTAGACCGCATCGGCCCCGTTATCCACGGCTGTCTTCAGTGCCGGCAGGCTGCCTGCCGGGCAGAGTAATTCCATCGGGTACGCTCCGAGAGGGCAAAAATGCAAAAGTGGCCCGATTGTATTCATGCTTGCCCTCCCGCTTTTTGACCTGAGGCAGCTTTAGGTGGCTTTACCCTTCTTGAGGTAAGTGGGCACAAGTTTGATTTTCAACAGGATCTTGCCGAAGGGGCTGTGCTTGAATGCGCAAAAAACTGGGAGTTTATCGTGTTTCAACATCTGCAACGTCGCCTGGTCGAACAGGCACCCCGTCTCTTGCGCCACCCCCTCAAGCTGGTGCCCTTCCCTTTGCAACAAAACCTGATGGAGGCCCTGCTGGGCAGGGTGTTCCGGGAGGCCATCGAAGAGGGGGAATTTGCGTTTCTTGCGGGCAAGTGGCTGAAAGTGGAAGTCAGCGATCTGGGGCTATGCTGGTTTATCAGCGAGCAGGAGGGCAAATTGGTAGTGGCGAGGAAGCGTGAGCGCGCCGATGTCTGTTTCAGCGGCAATAGCCAGGATCTTATTCTGATCGCCGGGCGCCGTGAAGACCCGGATTCCCTCTTCTTCCAGCGCCGACTGAAGATAGAGGGGGATACAGAGTTGGGCCTGGAGGTGAAAAATCTGATGGACAGCCTGGATCTGGACGGGCTGGGATTGATGAAATACCCCCTGATGGATCTGGCGACCTTTATCGAGCGGGCCCGCGAGACGCACGTGCCCACTGCCGCGACAATGAGCTGAGCCGTTTTCTTGCCCGAGTGCTGCGGAACAAGTGAACTTGAGCCGCAGTACCCCACTGTCAGCGTGACCACGCAGGGTGGGGATGTATCATCTGTCTGTTTGTGCAGAAATGCCTGGTCGGAAGCGGTGCCAAAATAGCGATTGGTTATGTTACAATTGCGCGCCATTTTTGACTGAAGATTGACTGGGCATGTTGGATCAGATTCGTATCGTGTTGGTAAACACCTCTCACACCGGCAACATGGGATCCGCGGCGCGGGCCATGAAGACCATGGGGCTGACTCAACTGGTGCTGGTCGATCCCCAGGCCCAGCCGGATGAGGAGGCCGTCGCCCTGGCGGCGGGGGCCAGCGATATCCTGGCTCGCGCCCGTATCGTGCCGACCCTGGATGAAGCCATTGCCAACTGTGGTCTGGTCATCGGCACCAGTGCCCGTTCCCGCACCTTGAGCTGGCCCATGCTGGATCCCCGTGAAGCGGGCGAGAAGCTGGTTGCCGAGGGCATGGAGCACC
Organism: Aeromonas sp. QDB18; assembly: GCF_027705325.1. NCBI lineage: Bacteria > Pseudomonadati > Pseudomonadota > Gammaproteobacteria > Aeromonadales > Aeromonadaceae > Aeromonas > Aeromonas sp. QDB18. The sequence continues at coordinate 24,810 of NZ_JAPDBQ010000021.1, read as the reverse complement.
CGGTCGCGCTGGTGTTTGGCCGTGAACGCACCGGCCTCACCAATGACGAACTGCAAAAATGCCACTTCCATGTGGCCATTCCCGCCAATCCAGAATACAGCTCCCTCAATCTGGCCATGGCAGTGCAGACCCTTTGTTACGAGGTGCGGATGCGCTGGCTGGAAGTACAGAACCAGGAGCATTCGGCCCCGGAGGATGAGCGGGTCGAGTACCCCAGCGCCCAGCAACTGGAAGGGTTTTATCAGCATCTGGAGCAGACGTTGCAAAAGACGGGATTCATTGCCGATGACCATCCAGGCCATGTGATGAGCAAACTGCGTCGTCTATTCAACCGGGCCAGACCCGAAGCGGTGGAGTTGAACATCCTGCGGGGCATTCTCACCTCTGTCCAGAAGTCCAGGGCACAGGATTAATCCCGACTGATTTACTCAAGCATATACTTGACTGATTTAGTCGGGTATGTGACCATATGCCACATATTGATTGGTTCGCGAACGGTAAGGCATATGAGACTGACCTCAAAAGGACGTTACGCGGTGACAGCCATGCTCGACGTGGCGTTGCATGCAGAGCAGGGGCCCGTGCCCCTGGCTGATATTTCAGAGCGCCAGGGCATCTCCTTGTCCTATCTGGAACAACTGTTTGCCCGTCTGCGCAAGCATGGTCTGGTGAGCAGCGTACGTGGCCCCGGTGGCGGCTATCGCCTCGGTCTGGCCCCTGGCGAGATCTCGGTCGGTCAGGTGATCACCGCGGTCGATGAATCGGTCGATGCGACCAAGTGCCTCGGCAAAGGGGGCTGCCACGGTGGTACCCAGTGCCTGACCCACTCCTTGTGGCGGGATCTGAGCGAACGCATCTCCAGTTTCCTGGGGGATATCACCCTGGCCGAGCTGGTTGGTCAGGCCGATGTGCGCCGTATCGCCGGCAAGCAAGATGAACAAATGAAGACCGTGTTGTCCCTGGTTGATCGGGCCGAACGCGGTGATGTGAGCTTGAAAGTCCAACTATAAACGTGCTTTCCACGACGAGTCGCTGTGTGACACCGTCGTAACGGAGAAAAAGATGAAACTGCCTATTTACCTTGATTATTCGGCAACCTGTCCGGTGGACCCGCGTGTCGCAGAAAAAATGATGCAGTGCCTCACCATGGACGGCCTGTTCGGCAACCCAGCCTCCCGTTCCCACCGTTTCGGCTGGCAGGCCGAAGAGGCGGTGGATCTGGCCCGTAATCAAGTGGCAGAGCTGATCGGCGCGGACCCGCGCGAGATCGTCTTTACCTCCGGTGCGACCGAGTCCAACAACCTGGCCATCAAGGGCATCGCCCATTTCTACGCCGGCAAGGGCAAGCACATCGTCACCTCCAAGACCGAGCACAAAGCTGTGCTGGATACCTGCCGCCAACTGGAGCGGGAAGGCTATGAGGTGACCTACCTCGAGCCCATGCCCAACGGCCTGTTCACCCTTGAGCAGATCGAAGGCGCCCTGCGTGATGACACCATCTTGGTCAGCATCATGCACGCCAACAACGAGATCGGGGTGGTGCAAGACATCGCTGCCATCGGCGAGCTGTGCCGTTCCCGCAAGATCCTGCTGCACGTGGACGCCGTCCAGAGCGTGGGCAAGATCCCGGTCGACGTGGAAGCACTCAAGGTTGATCTGCTCTCCATGTCCGCCCACAAGGTATACGGCCCGAAAGGCATTGGCGCCCTGTATGTGCGCCGCAAGCCCCGTGTTCGTCTGGAAGCCCAGATGCACGGCGGTGGTCACGAGCGCGGCATGCGCTCCGGCACCCTGGCAACCCACCAGATCGTCGGCATGGGGGAAGCCTTCCGCATCGCCAAGGAAGAGATGGCGAGCGAGAGCCAGCACATCATGGCCCTGCGCCAGCGTCTGTGGGATGGCATCAAGAACATCGAAGAAGTCTATATCAACGGGGATCTGGATCAGCGTGTACCGGGTAACCTGAACGTCAGCTTCGCCTATGTGGAAGGGGAATCCCTCATCATGGCACTGAAGGATCTGGCGGTCTCTTCCGGTTCTGCCTGTACCTCGGCCAGCCTGGAACCTTCCTACGTGCTGCGCGCCCTGGGCCTGAACGACGAGCTGGCACACAGCTCCATCCGTTTCAGCATCGGTCGCTTCACCACCGAAGAAGAGATCGACTACGCAATCAAGCTCATCTGCGACTCCATCGGTCGTCTGCGCGAGATGTCCCCCCTGTGGGAGATGTTCAAGGATGGCGTCGATCTGAACACGGTCGAATGGGCACATCACTGATCCTTGCCAGCATGGCAAGGGTTTGGTGAACAACGGAATTAGCAGGAGTTAGATATGGCTTACAGTGAAAAAGTAATCGACCACTACGAGAATCCCCGCAACGTCGGTGGTTTTGACAAGAACGATCCCAGCGTCGCCACCGGCATGGTCGGTGCACCGGCCTGTGGTGACGTCATGAAGCTGCAACTGAAGATCAGCGACGATGGCATCATCGAAGATGCCAAGTTCAAGACCTACGGCTGTGGTTCCGCTATCGCCTCCAGCTCCCTGGTGACCGAGTGGGTCAAGGGCAAGACCATGGACGAAGCGGCCGGTATCAAGAACACCGACATCGCCGAAGAGCTGGCGCTGCCGCCGGTGAAGATCCACTGCTCCATTCTGGCGGAGGATGCCATCAAGGCCGCCATCGCCGATTACAAGCAGAAGAAAGGTCTTTAAGGTCCGGAGAGCAGTATGGCCATAACCATGACAGATGCCGCAGCGGCGCGGGTTTCCTCCTTCATGATCAACCGGGGCAAGGGCATCGGCCTGCGCCTCGGCGTCAAGACGACCGGCTGTTCTGGCCTTGCCTATGTGCTCGAGTTCGTGGATGAGCTGGCTGCCGAGGATCAGGTATTTGAGCAGAAAGGCGTCAAGATCATCGTGGATGCCAAGAGCCTGATCCACCTGGATGGCACCGAGCTGGACTTCGTGAAGGAAGGCCTCAACGAGGGCTTCCAGTTCAACAACCCGAATGCCAAGGGCGAATGTGGTTGTGGCGAAAGCTTCAGCGTGTAAGTGGTTCGATTGACAGATCGCCCATGTTTGCAACGCCTCGTAGCCCCAAGGGTGAGCCCTGTTGCGGCGAGTCTCTTGTGATCAACACCTTGCTCATCAACACAGTGGTGTGGACGCCAGTCCATGCCACTGCTTTCAATTTCAAGACGAGTGTGGTTGCACTCCCAGCGCTATTGTCTGAGGACGAAGGATGAATCATTTCGAGCTGTTCGGGCTGGCTGAGGGCTTCGAGCTCGATACTCGCCAACTGGCTGACACCTATCGTCAGCTGCAGACCCAGTTCCATCCCGATCGTTTTGCGACTGCCCCCGAGCGGGAGCAGCTTGCTGCCGTGCAGCGTGCTGCCCAGATCAACGATGCCTTTACCACCCTCAAGGCCCCCTTGCGCCGAGCCGAGTATCTGCTCTCCTTGCGGGGCACCGATATTCGCGGCGAGCAGCAGACACTACAAGATCCTGCCTTTCTGATGCAACAGCTGGAGTGGCGAGAGCGGCTGGCTGATCTCAAGGGCGACGCCGACGCTGAGGGGGCCATCAAGGATTTTCGCCAGGAGATCAGGCATGATCACCAGGCGTTGATGCAACGGCTGACCGACTCTCTCACCAGGGGTGAGGATCTGCAGGCGGCGGATTGCGTTCGCAAGCTCAAATTTGTCGACAAGCTCCTCGAGGAGCTGGAACGATTCGAAGACTCGCTGTTCGAGTCTTGACCCTCTAACGCAGGAATTGTGATTACCCATGGCATTACTGCAAATTGCCGAGCCAGGCCAGAGCGCCGCACCTCACCAGCATAAACGTGCCGTCGGCATCGATCTTGGCACCACCAACTCCTTGGTCGCCGCCGTGCGCAGCGGCCAGGCCGACACCCTCTGTGACGAGCAGGGGCGTGATCTGCTGCCTTCCGTGGTCCATTACCAGGCCGATACCATCCGGGTTGGCTTCGATGCCAAACGTGAGGCGGCCCTCGATCCCCACAACACCATCGTCTCGGTCAAGCGGATGATGGGCAAGGCGCTGACCGACATCGATACCCGCCAGCAGCCTTACGAGTTCGTGGCTACCGAGACGGGCATGCCCCAGTTGCGGACCCGCCAGGGGCTGGTCAATCCGGTGCAGGTCTCGGCCGAGATCCTGAAAAAACTGGCCGAGCGCGGTGCCGCGTCCCTCGGGGGAGACCTCGAGGGCGTGGTCATCACGGTGCCAGCCTATTTTGACGATGCCCAGCGTCAGGGTACCAAGGACGCGGCCAGACTGGCCGGTCTGCACGTACTGCGGTTGCTCAACGAACCCACGGCGGCCGCCATCGCCTATGGCCTCGACTCAGGCCAGGAAGGGGTGATAGCCGTCTATGACCTGGGTGGCGGAACCTTCGATATCTCCATCCTGCGCCTGCATCGCGGGGTGTTTGAGGTGATGGCCACCGGTGGCGACTCGGCACTCGGTGGTGACGATTTCGACCATCTGCTGGCGGACTGGCTCAAAGAGCAAGCCGGGTTATCCGGTCAACTCGATGCCCGTACCCAGCGCGAGTTGCTGGATGCGGCGGCCAGCATCAAGCACGGCCTCACCGATGCCGATGCCGTTGTCTGCGCCTTTGCCGGCTGGCAGGGTACCGTCACCCGCAGCCAGTTTGACGAGCTGATCCAGCCCCTGGTCAAACGCACCCTGCAGGCCTGTCGGCGCGCCCTGCGCGATGCGGGTCTCGAGCAGGAAGAGGTACTGGAAGTGGTGATGGTCGGCGGCTCGACCCGGGTGCCGCTGGTGCGCGAGCGGGTGGGTGAGTTCTTCGGCCGCACGCCATTGACCAGCATCGACCCTGACAAGGTGGTGGCCATCGGTGCCGCCATCCAAGCCGACATCCTGGTGGGCAACAAGCCTGATGCCGAGATGCTGCTGCTGGACGTCATCCCGCTTTCCTTAGGGTTAGAGACCATGGGCGGCCTTGCTGAGAAGGTGATCCCGCGCAATACCACCATTCCGGTGGCCCGCGCCCAGGAGTTCACCACCTTCAAGGATGGCCAGACCGCGATGGCCATCCATGTGGTGCAGGGGGAGCGCGAGCTGGTGGCGGATTGCCGCTCCCTGGCCCGCTTCACCCTGACCGGCATTCCGCCCATGGCGGCCGGCGCCGCCCACATTCGCGTCACCTTCCAGGTGGATGCGGACGGTCTACTGTCGGTCAGCGCCATGGAGAAATCCTCCGGCGTGCAGGCCGAGATCCAGGTCAAGCCCTCCTACGGGCTGGGGGAAGATGACATCCTCAACATGCTGAGCGCCTCCATCGCCAATGCCCAGCAGGACATGGACGCCCGCATGTTGGCGGAGCAACAGGTCGAGGCCGACCGGGTGGTCGAGAGTCTCAACGCCGCGCTGGCCGCCGATGGCGAGGCCTTATTGAGCCCCGCCGAGCGGGCCGAGCTGGATGCCGCCATCGCCCATCTGCTGACCATGCGCAGCACGGGCACCACCAACCAGATCAAAGAGGCCATCGAGGCAGCGGATGCTGCCAGTGGCGAATTTGCAGCCCGCCGGATGGATGCCTCCATCCGCAAGGTGCTGACCGGACAAAACGTCAACAAGGTGTGATATGCCAAAACTGATTATTCTGCCCCATCCCGAGCTCTGTCCGGACGGCGCGGCCCTCGAAGGTGCGACCGGTGAAACCATTCTGGATATCGCGCTGCGCAATGGCATCGAGATCGAGCACGCTTGCGAGAAGTCCTGTGCCTGCACCACCTGCCACTGCGTGGTGCGGGAAGGGTTCGACTCCCTCGAGCCGAGCGACGAGCTGGAAGACGACATGCTGGACAAGGCGTGGGGGCTGGAGCCGGAATCCCGTCTCAGCTGCCAGGCCAGACTGGCGGACGAGGATCTGGTGGTGGAACTGCCCAAGTACACCCTGAATCTGGCGTCCGAGCGCCACTGATGACCCCTTAATTACACATGAGTGAATTGCGCGTGCAGCATCTCATGGTGCAGTAATGATATGGTGAAGGCCGTGACCCTTGAGGGAGCGGCCTTTTTTGTGCCCGTGATTTCCCTATTCGTTGATGAAAGTGCCAATAAAAAGGAAGCAAGAGAACATGGCTGACATGATGAACGTAAGGTTGTCGTCCCAGGCTGCCGCCGCCCAGTGGGGCGAGGGTGCCCTGCTCAGTTTCAACGGGGACGAGGCCCATCTCCATCTGGCCGCTGGCCAGGAGAAGGAGGCGCTGCGCGCCATCCAGCGCGGTGCCAGACGCCTCGAGTCGAGCGGCATCAAGCGCATCAAGCTGGTGGGCGAGGGGTGGAATGGGGAGCGTCGTTACGCCTTTGCCCAGGGCTTCTATGCCGCCAAGGGGGTTCGCGAGCTCGATTTTGGTGAACAGAGCGAGCAGGAAGCGGCCGAACTCGCCGCCTTGCTCAAAGCGACCCACTGGGTGCGCGAGGTGACCAACGGCTGCCCGGAAGCCATCTACCCCATGAGCCTGGCGGAGTCCGCTCTGCTGCTCATTCGCAGCCTCGGCGGTGACAAGGTGACCGCCCGCATCACCGCTGGCGAGGCCTTGCGTGAATCGGGTCATATCGGGATCTGGTCGGTGGGCCGTGGCAGTGAGCGCGAGCCGGTGCTGCTGGAGCTCGACTACAACCCGACCGGGGATGCCAACGCCCCTGTGGTCGCGGCGCTGGTGGGCAAGGGGATCACCTTCGATTCCGGCGGCTACTCCATGAAGTCCTCCGACAACATGCTGCCGATGAAGTCCGACATGGGCGGCGCCGCCATGGTGACCGGCGCCCTGGCACTGGCCATCAGCCGTGGCCTGAACAAGCGGGTTAAGCTCATCCTCTGCTGCGCCGAGAACCTGGTCTCCGGCCACGCCTTCAAGCTCGGCGACATCCTCACCTATCGCAACGGCATCTCGGTCGAGATCCAGAACACCGATGCGGAAGGTCGCTTGGTGCTGGCAGACGGCCTGCTGGCTGCGAGCGAAAGCGGGGCTGCCTACATCCTCGACGCTGCCACCCTGACCGGCGCCGCCAAGACCGCGCTGGGCCGCGACTACAATGCCGTGTTTGCCCTTGATGAGGCGGAGCAGGTGCGCGCGCTGGCGGCCGCCAACGCCGAAAACGAGAAGGCCTGGCCGCTGCCGCTCGAACCCTGGCACGCAGGCCAGCTCACCTCGGCCTTTGCCGAGCTGGGCAACGTGGCGTCCGCAGAAGGTACTGCCGGCGCCACCACGGCAGCGGCGTTCCTGTCGCGCTTCGTCCGTGACGAAGGCAAGGGCTGGGTGCACCTGGACCTGGCCGCTTCCTATCAGAAGTCGGGCAATGAGCTCTGGGCGACCGGGGCCAAGGGCCATGGTCTTCGCACGATTGCCCGCTGGCTGCAGGAGGTGTGCGCATGAACGTCTGGTTGAGCCGAGAGTTTGCACCGGCCGAGTGGGGGGAGGGGGCACTGCTCTCCCACCGTGCCGACGGCATGGTGATCCATCTGGTGAGCGCCACTCCCTTGCTGGATATCCAGCAGGCGGCGCGGCGCCTGTGCAGCCAGGGGATCCAGCAGGTGGTCCTGGCTGGCCACTGGGAGCGGGAGCAGCAGTGGGCCTTTGCCCAGGGGATGCAGACGCCCAAGGCGGAAGTGGGGTTGCAGTGGGCCACTTCGTCCGAGGAGGACAGGGAGGAGCTGGAGGCGCGCTGGCTGTGCGGGCGTTGGGTGCGGGAGATGACCAACGCCACTCCGGAGCAGCTGGGGCCGCTGGAGTTGGCGGTCGAAGCCGCTGCCTTCCTCACCGAGCTGGCACCGGACCGGATCAGCCATCGCATCCTCAAGGGAGAGGCGCTGCAACAGGCGGGCTGGGTCGGTCTCTATCAAGTGGGTCGTGGCAGTGACCGCGAGCCCGTGATGCTGGAGCTGGATTTCAATCCGGGCAAGGATCCCAAGGCGCCGGTAGCTGCCGCCCTGGTGGGCAAGGGGATCACCTTCGATTCCGGCGGCTACTCCATGAAGACCTCCCAGGGCATGCTGACCATGAAACACGACATGGGCGGTGCCGCCATCGTCACCGGCGCGCTGGCGCTGGCCATTCTGCGTGGCCTCGACAAGCGGGTGAAGCTCATCCTCTGCTGCGCCGAGAACCTGGTATCCGGCCATGCCTACAAGCTGGGTGACATCCTTACCTACAAGAACGGCACCACGGTGGAGGTGGTAAATACCGACGCCGAAGGGCGTCTGATCCTGGCCGACGGCTTGCAACTGGCCGGCGAGTCTGGTGCGCCGCTCATCATCGACGCTGCCACCCTCACCGGGGCGGCCGTGATGGCGCTGGGGGGGGCGTTACAACGCCCTGTTTGGACTGGACAAGGGGCTGGTGAGCCGCGCCATGGCCTATTCGGATGCGGAGCAGGAGCCAGCATGGCCGCTGCCGCTGGAGCCCTGGCATCGCCAGCAGTGCCCGTCCCACTATGCCGACACCGCCAACAGCCGCCCCGTGCCGGGCGGCGGACCGGGGGGGGCCTCCAATGCGGCAGGCTTCCTCTCCCGCTTTGTCCCTGATGAGGGAAGAGGCTGGCTGCATGTCGATCTCGCCGCCTGCTTCAGCGAAAACGGCGACAGTCTGTGGGCGCCCGGGGCCAATACCCTGGGGATGCGCACCATCGCCCATACCCTGATGGCGGAGACGCGCTGAGTCAGTGAACGGCATCACAAGGGCACCTCAGGGTGCCCTTTCCAGTGCTGCTTTGCTGAGCAATTGATACGGTTTTGAGGCATTAGCATGCCGATCGTGCGCAAGCGCACATTTTTTCTCTCTGCCCTGGCACAAGATGAGTCACCATGTTGTTTCAAGGATTCTTTTGTTTAACAAAAAGTTGATTTTTTGTGTGTTATTTCGTTTTTTGTTTACGTATAATCGCCGCCGAACATGGATTCCTACAATAAAACTCTGTAGTTAAGGAAAGAACTCAATGGCTATCGAACGTACCTTCTCCATCGTCAAGCCGGATGCGGTCAGCAAGAACCTGATTGGTGCCATTTACAGCCGCTTCGAAAGCGCCGGCCTGAAAGTCATCGCCGCCAAGATGCTGCACCTGACCAGCGAACAGGCCGCCGGTTTCTACGCCGAGCACCAGGGCAAGCCGTTTTATGATGGTCTGGTCGGCTTCATGACCTCTGGCCCCGTCATGGTACAGGTGCTGGAAGGTGAAGACGCCATCCGTCGTCACCGTGAAATCATGGGCGCCACCAACCCGAAAGAGGCCCTGGCCGGCACCCTGCGCGCCTGCTACGCCGAGAGCATCGATCGCAACGCCGTCCACGGCTCCGATGCCCCGGCCTCTGCCGCCCGTGAAATCGCCTACTTCTTCTCCGACGACGAGATCTGCCCGCGCGGCTGATGTTGTCTGCTGGTGACCAAGGGAGCTTCGGCTCCCTTTTGTTTTTTGGTCATCCTACCAATATCCACTTATTCTCCAGGTGGAAAGCTAGACCCATTATTTGTACAATGCCGCCCCCTGACGTAGGTCAGCCGATAATTTATGAAGTGTGTGAGCTGAGGCCCCTGATGAGCGAAACAAAAACCAACCTGCTGGATCTCGACCGGGATGCCATGCGTGCCTTCTTCGTCGAGTTGGGCGAGAAGCCGTTCCGGGCAGACCAGATAATGAAGTGGATCTATCACTTCGGTTGTGATGATTTCGATCAGATGAGCAACGTCAACAAGGCGCTGCGCGAGCGGCTCAAGGCCATTGCCGAGATCCGTGCCCCCGAGATCAGCCGTGAACAGCGCTCCGCCGATGGCACCATCAAATGGGCGCTGCAGGTGGGCGATCAGGAGGTGGAGACCGTCTACATTCCGGAAGCGGACCGCGCGACCCTGTGCGTCTCCTCCCAGGTGGGCTGCGCCCTGGCGTGCACCTTCTGCTCCACCGCCCAGCAAGGGTTCAACCGCAACCTGAAAGTCTCCGAGATCATCGGTCAGGTATGGCGTGCCGCCAAAGTGGTGGGTGGCAAGCGCCCCATCACCAACGTGGTGATGATGGGCATGGGTGAGCCGCTGCTCAACCTCGCCAACGTGGTACCTGCCATGAAGCTGATGATGGATGACTTCGGCTTCAGCATCTCCAAGCGCCGCGTCACTCTCTCCACCTCCGGTGTGGTGCCGGCGCTGGACATGCTGGGCGACCAGATCGACGTGGCCCTGGCCATCTCTCTGCATGCGCCGAATGACCAGTTGCGTTCCGAGATCATGCCGATCAACGACAAGTACAACATCGAGTCCTTCCTTGCCGGGGTACGCCGCTATCTGGCCAAGTCCAACGCCAACGGCGGCCGGGTGACCGTGGAGTATGTGCTGCTCGATCACATCAACGACGACATGCAGCATGCCCATGAGCTGGCCAAGGTTCTCAAGGAAACTCCTTGCAAGATCAACCTGATCCCGTTCAACCCCTTCCCGGGCAACCCGTTTGGCAAGCCGAGCAACAGCCGTATCGACCGTTTCTCCAAGGTGTTGATGGAATACGGCCTGACCGTCATCGTGCGCAAGACCCGTGGTGACGACATCGACGCCGCCTGTGGGCAGCTGGTGGGAGAGGTGATCGACCGCACCAAGCGCACCATGAAAAATCGGATGCAACAGGATGGGATTTCCGTCAAAATGGTTTAACTCCTAAGCCATTGTATAGACAGGAAATGGATATCCGTACATTGATCGTAGTGGCAGCGCTCTGTGCTCTGCCAGGCTGTGTCACAGAGACCACTTACGCTGGCCAGAATTCGACCCAGCGTGAAGTGGGCCCCGACCTCAAGGCCGCCGCCCAGACTCGTCTCGATCTGGGTATCCAGTATCTGCGCCAGGGCAATGCCGAGCAGGCCAAATTCAATCTCGACCGCGCCCTTCAGTACGATCCCAACAATCCTCAGGTCTACATCGGTTTTGCCTATTTCTACCAGCAGGTGTCGGATTTCAAGGCCGCCGAGGCGAGCTACAAGAAAGCGCTGGACATGGATCCGTCCAATGCTGACGCGATGAACAACTATGGCGCCTTCCTCTGCAACCGTGGCCGCTTCGACGAAGCGGAAAAGGCGTTCTTGCAGGCCGTCAGCCAGCCCGATTACGTGAAGATCGCCGATACCTACGAGAATGCGGCGCTCTGCTCGATGCAAAATCACAGAAATGACAAGGCCAGCGAGTATTATCGTCTGGCCTTGGGGTATAATCCCCGCAATCCTAGGGAAGGTGCGAATAAGTACCCTATGTGCCAAAACTAAAAAGTTTAGCCATTTAATATCAATAATTTAGAATGGTGTGTTTTTGTGCCAAGTGACTTGTTAGCACCTTCCCTAGGTTATTGCTGGACATGGCCGAGCTTTCCATGAAAGATGGCAAGCTTCCTGATGTCCAGTCTTACCTCGCGCGCTTTGCCGATGTGGCAGAGGAGAACGAGGAGAGCCTCTGGCTCCGGCTGCGGCTGGCCCAGGCCATGGACAAACCGGCATTACTTCACCAATTCGGGACTGAGCTGGTAAGGCAATATCCCACTTCGCAACAAGCCAAGCGTTACTTAGCCAATGACTACTGAACAGCCACACGATTTCCAAGACGACTCCCAGGCAGCGGGCCCAGGCCAGCTGCTGCGCAACGCCCGTGAACAGCTCGGCTGGACCCGGGAACAGGTTGCGTCCCGCATTCACCTTCGTCTGACCCTGATCGCCGCCATCGAAGCGGATACCTATGACAAGCACACGTCCCATACCTTCATTCGTGGCTATCTGCGGGCCTATGCCAAGCTCGTGGGCATCCCCGAGGAGACCATCCTCGCCGCCTACGAAAAGCTGGGGCTGACTCCCCCCGACAACATCGACATGCAGAGCTTCTCCCGTCGCTCCCGCCAGCAGGCCAATGACAGCCGGCTCAAGGTGGTGACCTGGCTGGTGATCCTGGTGCTGATCGGGCTCTCCGTCGCCTGGTGGTGGCAAAGCACGGCGCGCCGCTCTGCCGGTGACGACGCCCTGGCGGCGACCGAGATGAGCGCGACCGTCAATACGCCGGAAGCGAATGTTGCCCCCGCCGTGGAGGTCGCCGAGCCCGTGCTGCCCGTAGCGTCCGATGCCGTGTCCACCCAGGTTGTGGTGAGCGGTGCCACCGCGACCCTGCCTGTGGTCGCTACGGATGCCAGCGCAGCCGTCCCGACTGACGTTTCCGGTGCGGTCTCGACTGCCGAGAGCACGACCACCGAGCCCGCCAAGGCGCCCCAGCTCAAGATGAGCTTCACCGCCGATTGCTGGCTGGATGTCAAGGATGCCAACGGCAAGACCCTGTTCAGTGGTCTGAAGAAGGCGAACGACGAGCTTGTGCTGGAAGGACCCGAGCCACTCAGATTCATCATTGGCGCGCCCATGGCGGTCAATCTCGAATATCAGGGCAAGTCCTTCGACATGAGCCGTTACAACAACGGCCGGACTGCCCGCTTCTCACTGCCGCAGGAGTAATCAGTCCGCCATGTCTGTTCACGAAAAGCCCGCACACGAATCACCCATCGTTCGTCGCAAATCCAGACAGATCATGGTCGGCAACGTGCCGGTTGGGGGCGATGCCCCCATCACGGTACAGACCATGACCAACACCAAGACCACGGACGTGGCCGCTACCGTCGAGCAGATCCAGCGGATCGAGCGGGTCGGCGCCGACATCGTCCGGGTCTCCGTCCCCACCATGGAGGCGGCGGAAGCGTTCAAGCTCATCAAGCAGCAGACCCGCATCCCCATCGTGGCCGACATTCACTTCGACTACCGCATCGCCCTCAAAGTGGCCGAGTACGGGGCCGACTGCCTGCGCATCAACCCGGGCAACATCGGCAACGAAGAGCGGGTGCGTGCGGTGGTGGATTGCGCCCGTCACTACAACATCCCCATCCGCATCGGTGTCAACGGCGGTTCCCTTGAGCGTGATCTCCAGGAGAAATATGGCGAACCGACCCCGGAGGCGCTGCTGGAGTCCGCCATGCGCCACGTGGATTACCTGGATCGCCTCGACTTCCAGAACTTCAAGGTGAGCGTGAAGGCGTCCGATGTCTTCCTGGCAGTCGGTGCCTATCGCCTGCTGGCCAAGCAGATCGATCAACCCCTGCATCTGGGCATCACGGAAGCGGGCGGTTTTCGCGCCGGCGCGGTCAAGTCCGCCATCGGCCTTGGCATGTTGCTGAGCGAGGGGATTGGCGACACCCTGCGCATCTCCCTGGCCGCCGATCCGGTGGAAGAGGTGAAGGTGGGCTTCGACATCCTCAAATCCCTGCGCATCCGTTCCCGCGGCATCAACTTCATCGCCTGTCCCTCCTGCTCCCGTCAGGAGTTCGACGTCATCGGCACGGTCAACGCCCTGGAAGAGCGGCTCGAAGACATCATCACCCCGATGGATGTCTCCATCATCGGCTGTGTGGTGAACGGTCCGGGGGAGGCGCTGGTTTCCGATCTCGGCCTTGCGGGGGCCGCCAACAAGAGTGCCTTCTACGAGGGGGGCCAGCGGGTCGACCGGCTCGACAACAAGGATTTGATCCCGACCCTGGAGCGTCGCATCCGTGCCAGGGCCGCCATGCTGGATCCGGCCAACCAGATCCAGGTGGACAAAGGTTGAACCATGACGGGGCCACCTGGGGTGGCCCCGGCTTTAGGTTGTTGATTTTACATCCCGCATCCGGGCACCCGATTTTACCTCGGGGTCGAAAATCCCTATAATGCGGCCAAATTTTACCTCTTTTTCTCGAGTATCAACGTGGCAAAACAGATCCAAGCTATTCGCGGTATGAATGATTGCCTGCCGGAGCAGAGCCCGGTATGGCAGAAAGTAGAACAGATCCTGCGCCAGGTCGTGGCCAGCTATGGCTACAGCGAAGTGCGCATGCCCATCGTCGAGCAGACCCATCTGTTCAAGCGTGCCATCGGTGAAGTGACCGACGTGGTCGAAAAAGAGATGTACACCTTTGAAGACCGCAACGGCGACAGCCTGAGCCTGCGTCCGGAAGGGACCGCCAGTTGCGTGCGTGCCGGCATCGAGCACGGTCTGCTTTACAACCAGGAACGCCGGATGTGGTACATGGGCCCCATGTTCCGTCACGAGCGTCCCCAGAAAGGTCGCTATCGCCAGTTCCACCAGTTCGGGGTCGAGCTGTTCGGCATCAACGGGCCGGACATCGATGCCGAGCTCATCATGCTGACTCACCGCCTGTGGCGTCTGTTCGGCATCAGCGATCACGTCACCTTGCAGCTCAACACCCTCGGCCAGAGCAGCGAACGTGCCGCCTATCGCGATGCCCTGGTCGCCTATCTGGAACAGTACAAGAGCGAGCTGGACGAAGAGAGCCAGCGCCGCATGTACAGCAACCCCCTGCGGGTGCTCGACTCCAAAGACGAAAAAGTGCAGGCCATCCTGGCAGGTGCTCCCCGTTTGTTCGACCACCTGGGCGAAGAGAGCCTGGCTCACTTCGAAGGGCTCAAGCGCCTGCTCACGGCGGCCGGCATCCAGTTCGAGGTGAACGAGCGTCTGGTGCGCGGCCTCGACTACTACAACCTGACCGTGTTCGAGTGGGTGACCAACAGCCTGGGGGCCCAGGGCACCGTCTGTGCCGGTGGTCGCTACGACGGCCTAGTGGAGCAGCTCGGTGGCCAGCCGACCCCGGCAGTGGGTTTCGCCATGGGCATGGAGCGTCTGGTGCTGATGCTTGAAACCCTCGAGCTCAATGCTGACATCCGCCCGGCGGTGGATGTCTATCTCTGCATGGTGGGTGAGGGGACTGAACAGGCTGGCTTTGCCCTGGCAGAGCGCCTGCGCGATGCCCTGCCGGACTTGCGCCTCATGAGCCACTGCGGCGGCGGCAACTTCAAGAAACAACTCAAGCGTGCCGACAAGAGCGGCGCGGCCATTGCCCTGATCCTTGGGGAGACCGAGGTGCAAAGCGGGGAGATCACCATCAAATATCTGCGTGGCCAGGCCGAGCAACAGACCGTCTCGGTCGATGCCGCCATCGCCCTGCTGGCAGCGAAAGGAGAGTAAGCTGTGGAAGTGTATACCACTGAAGAACAACAGGTTGAGGTCATCAAGAGCTGGTTGAAAGAGAACGGTACCTCGGTGATCGCCGGGACCGTGATCGGTTTGGTCGGCCTCTTTGGCTGGCGCTACTACAACGAGATGCAGCAGAACAACCAGGAAGCCGCCTCCCAGGCTTACAACGAGATGACCGCCCAGCTCGCCAAGGGGGACGACGCCGCCCTGGAGCTGGCAAAGAGCTTCATTACCGCTCACAAGGGTGACGCCTATGCCGAGCTGGCCGCTCTGCAACTGGCTGCGGCCGCCGTCAAGGCGGGCAAGCTGGATTTGGCTGCCGAGCAGCTGACCCAGGTGGCCGCCAGTGGCGACGACAGCATCAAGCCCATCGCCGCCCTGCGTCTGGCCCGGATCCTGAGCGATCAGGGCAAGGCAGACGAGGCCCTGGCCCAGCTTGGCAAGATCAACAACGACGCCTTCAAGGCCCAGGTGGCGGAAGTGCGCGGCGACATCCTGCAAAAGCAGGGCAAGGCCGAAGAAGCGCGCGATGCCTATCAGGCGGCGGCGGATGCCGGCGGCCTGCAGAGCAGCGCCGAACTCAAGCTGAAGATGGATGATCTGGCGCTGCCAGCCGTCACTGCGGGCGAGGCTCCGGATGCGTAATCTGTACAAGCGAATGGCGCTGGGGGTGGCTGTCTCCTTCGCCTTGCAGGGCTGCTCCCTGTTCAGTTCGGAAGAAGATCTCAACCCCATGGCACCCCTGCCCAAGGTCGAGTCCGCGTTCACTGCCGATACGGCATGGTCCTCCTCGGTTGGGGATGGCATCGGCGACTTCTACTCCCAGCTCAAGCCGGTGGTGGAAGAGGACCGCATCTATGCAGCGGCCCGCGATGGCGATGTGACCGCCTTCGAGCGCGAGAGCGGCAAGGAGCTGTGGAGCGTGGATCTGGCAGATCTGCCCATCAACGCCGACAAGCGCAGTGCCCGTCTCTCCGGCGGCCTGGTTTCCCGCTACGGCAAGCTGTTCCTCGGGTCCGAAAACGGGGTGGTCTACGCCCTGAACGAGGCCAACGGCGAAGTGCTGTGGCAGACCACGGTGCCGGGGGAAGTGGTGGCGAGCCCCGCCGTCGAGGATGGCCGCGTGGTGGTGCTGACCACCTCCGGTCGCCTGGTGGCGCTCGATACCGACGAGGGCAAGCTGCAGTGGACCCTGTCCGAAGAGCAGCCGCCCCTGACCCTGCGCAGTGCCGGCGCCCCCATCATCACCAACGGTGCCGTCATCTATGGCCGCGCCGATGGCAAGGTTGGCATCGCCCTGCTGAGCAACGGCCAGCCGGTGCGTCAATCCAAGGTGGCTGACCCGCGCGGCGCCACCGAGCTGGATCGGATGGTGGACGTCGATGCCAGCCCGCTGATTGCCGGTGATGAGCTCTACGCCATCGCCTACAACGGCCAGTTGATGGCGCGCAAGCTGATGAGCGGCGACGAAGTGTGGAAGCGCAAGTATTCCGGTTATCGCGACATGGCGGTGACCGGCAATGCCATCGTGCTGACCGACAGCCGCAGCCATCTGTTTGCGGTCGATCGTCGCAACGGTCTCGAGCTGTGGTCCAACACCCAGCTGGAAAACCGCACCGTGACCGCCCCCGTCATCCTGGGTGACTATGTGGTGGTCGGCGATGTGGAAGGTTACCTGTATTGGCTGGACCGTACCGACGGGACCATCAAGGCCATGCAGCAGCTCGACAGCAGTGGTCTCTATGCCGCTCCGCTGGTGGAGGGTGACACCCTGTATGTGCAGAGCCGTGACGGCAAGTTGTACGCCCTCAAGCGTCCTTGATCGTCCGATAATGTGAATATCCGGCTCCTGGTCTTCGGACCCGGAGCCTTTGTCGTCTTGAGAATGAGGCTTTTATGACTCCTGTAGTTGCCCTGGTGGGCCGCCCCAACGTGGGGAAATCCACCCTGTTTAACCGCCTGACCCGTACCCGGGATGCCCTGGTTGCCGACTTCCCCGGCCTGACCCGGGACCGCAAATATGGCCAGGCGAAGCTGGGCGAGCTGGAATTTATCGTGGTCGATACCGGCGGTATCGATGGCACCGAGGAGGGGATCGAGCTGAAGATGGCTGAGCAGTCCCTGCTGGCCATCGAAGAGGCCGATGTGGTGCTCTTCATGGTGGATGCGCGCGCCGGTCTGACTGCGGCGGATCAGGCCATCGCCGAGCACCTGCGCAAGACCCACAAGAAGGTGTTTCTGGTGGCCAACAAGACCGACGGCATCGACGGCGATTCCGCGGTGTCCGAGTTCTACGGTCTGGCCCTGGGCGAGGTCTACCAGATGGCGGCCGCCCACGGCCGTGGCGTACTGAGCCTGCTGGAGCTGGCCCTGGCCCCTCACCTCGAGACCCTGGTCGGCTCTGCCACCGAGGCACAAGAGGAAGAGGAGCTGGAGGAGTTCGACGAAGAGGCCCTGCTGCGCATGGTGGCTGCCGGTGAGCTCGACACCCGGGAAGACACCAAGGAGACGCCGTTCGCCGACCTGCCCATCAAGTTCGCCATCGTCGGTCGTCCCAACGTCGGCAAGTCGACCCTGACCAACCGCATGCTGGGTGAAGATCGGGTCATCGTCTACGACATGCCGGGTACCACCCGCGACTCCGTCTACATCCCCATGGAGCGCGACGATCAGAAATACGTGGTCATCGACACCGCCGGCGTGCGTCGCCGTGGCAAGGTGCACGAGACGGTGGAGAAGTTCTCCGTCATCAAGACGCTCAAGGCGATTGAAGATGCCAACGTCTGCCTGCTGGTCATTGACGCCCGGGAGACCATCACGGATCAGGACTTGAGCATCCTCGGCTTCGTGCTCAACAGCGGCCGCTCCGTGGTACTGGTGGTCAACAAGTGGGACGGCCTGGATCAGAAGGTGAAAGAGGACGTCAAGAACGAGCTGGACAGACGCCTGGGCTTCATCGACTTCGCCCGGGTGCACTTCATCTCCGCCTTGCACGGCAGTGGCGTCGGTCACCTGTTCGAATCCATCAACGAGGCTTACGAGTCCGCGACTCGCCGCACCAGCACCGCCATGCTGACCCGCATCATGCAGATGGCCCAGGAAGATCACCAGCCGCCCATGGTGAACGGTCGCCGGGTCAAGCTGAAGTATGCCCACGCCGGTGGTTACAACCCGCCGCGCATCGTGATCCACGGCAACCAGTTGAACGACCTGCCTGACTCCTACAAGCGCTACCTCATCAACTACTTCCGCAAGTCGTTGAAGATCATGGGGACCCCGATCCGGGTGGAGTTCCAGGAGTCGGTCAACCCGTTCGAGGGCAAGAAGAACACCCTGACCCTGAGCCAGGAACGCCAGCGCAAGCGCTTGCTCAAGGCCAAAGCGAAGAAATAAAGCCCTGCGGCTGCCCTTACCGGCAGCCGTTTTTATTGGTGGCCCTCCTCAGGGCAGACAAACCGGGGGAGGGGCTGCGAGTGACGCCGGTGCACAGTGACGTAACAGAGGAGTCGAGAAGAGAATGAACACGCTGACCTGCCCTGCCTGTCAGGGTGAACTGGACAGCCGCAGCCGCGAGACGACGTGTGGCCAGTGTCAGGCCCATTATCGCATCCGGGCCCTGTGTCCTGCCTGCGGGCAGGAGCTGGAGCGGCTTCGGGCTTGCGGCGCGGTGGATTATTTTTGCAACCACTGCAACACCCTGGTCTCCAAGCGCACCGTTCTGTTTGAAGCGCAGCCTGACAAGGCATAAAAAAACCCGGCTGATGCCGGGTTTATACTGTGTGCTCCGCTATCAGCAGCGTGAAGGAGCGGTTTCTGTGCCAGATCTTGCGTTTCATGTCGGCCAGCTTGAGCTTGCGTCTCGGGCTCCAGGCACATTTGGTTTTTCGGGCCAACATGGCTCTTCTGCGTGCTCGCATCCTGTTCTCCTCCCTGGTCTTGCGTGGGGCCGAAAGGGCCCTTGGCAGGAACTGCAACGCAATGAATACATTGCAATAAGTTCGCTCCAGCGCCCCTCGTATACCCAAGGATGGTAACAGAGAACAGGGCAGGAAAACACACCCCCGGCGAGGCTAGGGGGTGATGATCTGTTTGACCACTTCGGCGATGATGGCCGGACGCTGCGCCGGCACGTCCGGCTCGCTGCTGTCGTCCTCGTCCAGCTCTTCCCGACGATGGGCCTTCTGCTGTTCGTTGTCGAGCCAGAGCAGGCTCTGGTAGTACTGGCGCACGTTGTTGACATAGTTGCGCGCCTCGCCGCCACGGGCATAGCCATAGCGCACCTTGCGATGCCAGCGTGACTGCTGCAACAGGGGCAGCACCTCTTTCACGTCGCTCCAGGCGTCCGGATTCTTGCCCAGCTCCTTGGTCAGGCGGCGGGCATCCATCATGTGGCCGTAGCCGATGTTGTAGGCGGTGAGGGCAAACCACACTTTCTCGTCCGCCGGGACCGAGTCGGGCACCTTCGCCATCATCTCCTGCAGGTAGCGGGCGCCCCCTTTGATGCTCTCTTCCGGGTGGGTGCGATCGTTTACCCCCATCGCCTTGGCGGTCGGGCCGGTGAGCATCATCATGCCGCGCACCCCGGTGTAGGAGCGTGCCTGGGGATCCCAGTGGGATTCCTGATAGCTGATGGCGGCCAGCAGCCGCCAGTCGATATCCTTGGCGTGGGTCTGGAACAGCGCCTGGTACTTGGGCAGCAGGCTCTTGGCCCGTTGCAGGAAGGTACGGGTGTCGACGAAGTCGAAGTTCTGCACGTGGCCGAAGTACTTCTCGTCGAGCTTGGCGATGGCGCCATCCATGAAGCGCTGACCGAAGAAGTCGATGATGCTGGCGTAGAGGCTGTCGTCGGGCAGCTTGGTCATGGCCCAGGCCACGGTCTGCTTGCTGGCGAGGGTCAAGCCCTCGGTGAGTTCGGGGTAGTAGCGCTGGGTACGGGCCAGTATGGTGTCCTGCACCACCGTGTAGTCCACCTTGCCGTCGGCCACCTGCTTGAGCAGCTCTTCCACGTCCGCATCCCGATTGGTGCTCCACTTCAGGTTGGGGTACTGCTTGGCCAGCTCCTTCATCAGGTCCTCGCCGGTGGAGCCCGCCGGCACCACTATGCTGCCCTTGATGTCACCGAGGTTCTTGGGCCTGGGGGAGCCGTTGCGATAGACCAGCTTGGGGGAGACCTGGTAGAAGCCGGGGCCGAAGCGGAACAACTTGCGCCGCTCCGGGGTCACGACGATGGCGGCGGCGGCGAGATCCAGCTTGCCCTTTTGCAGTTGCTCGACCAGCTCGGCGGTGCTGTAGGCCGGTACTATGGTCAGCTTGACCCCCAGCCAGTCTGCGTAAAGCTGCGCCAGCTCGTAGTCGAACCCCAGTGCGGTGTCGTCACGCTGGTAATAGGAAGTGGGGCCATAGAGGGTGCCAACCCGGATCTCGCCTCGCTGGCGGATCTGCTCCAGTTGGCTGGAGGGGTGGTAGAAGTCGCAACCGGCCAGGGCCAGCGTCAACATCATCCCGATGAACAGTCGAAAAATGCAGCGCAAGTAGGTGAGTACCCTTGTTGAAAAAATCGGCATTTGTCAAAAAAGAGGCACCTTTATACCAGAGAGTATGAAGGGAGTCACACCGCGCGAGATGAGAAAAACGTTTGTTCAGGATGGGCCTGATCCCTATAATACGCGCGTCTCAAATCCCCCCACACTCTAAAACTTGGTGAGAAAGGTATATGGAAATCTTGCGTGGTGCCCCAGCACTGTCTGAGTTTCGTGTCCACAAGCTGCTGCAGAGCTGCGCACAGAGAGGAGTAGAGATAGCAAGCGTCTATGCGGAATACGTGCATTTTGCCGAGCTGACGAGCCCGCTGTCGCCCCCCGAGCGAGCGACCTTGGGCCAGCTTCTGCGCTACGGCCCGACCATCCCGGAACACACCCCCAGCGGTCAGCTGTTCCTCGTTACCCCCCGCCCCGGCACTATCTCCCCCTGGTCTTCCAAAGCAACCGACATCGCCCATAACTGCGGCCTGAAACAGGTCAAGCGGCTGGAGCGCGGCATTGCCTATTACGTGCAGGCCAAGGGTGAGCTGAGCGTGGCCCAGCGCAGCGAGATCGCGGCCCTGCTGCACGATCGCATGATGGAAGTGGTCTTTGCCGAGATGAACGAGGCCGCCGCCCTGTTTGCTCACCACGAGCCGCGCCCCTTTACCCAGGTAGATGTGCTGGGTGGTGGTCGCGCCGCCCTGGAAGAGGCCAACGTGACCCTGGGTCTGGCCCTGGCCGATGACGAAATAGATTACCTGGTGACCAACTTCACCCGGCTGGGTCGCAATCCCAACGACATCGAGCTCTACATGTTTGCCCAGGCGAACTCTGAGCACTGCCGTCACAAGATCTTCAACGCCGACTGGACCATCGACGGCAAGCAGCAGCCCAAGTCGCTGTTCAAGATGATCAAGAACACCTTCGAGCAGACGCCGGATCATGTCCTGTCTGCCTACAAAGACAACGCCGCGGTGATGGAAGGCAGCCAGGGTGGCCGCTTCTTCCCGAGCCCCGCCAATGGTGAGTACCAGTATCACCAGGAGCGCGTCGACATCCTGATGAAGGTGGAGACACACAACCACCCGACCGCCATCTCTCCCTTCCCGGGTGCCGCCACCGGCTCCGGCGGCGAAATCCGCGACGAGGGTGCGACAGGCCGCGGTGCCAAGCCCAAGGCGGGCCTGGTGGGCTTCTCCGTCTCCAACCTGCGCATCCCTGGTTTCGAGCAGCCCTGGGAGCAGGACTTCGGCAAGCCGAGCCGCATCGTCAGTGCCTTTGACATCATGCAGGAAGGTCCCCTTGGCGGCGCCGCCTTCAACAACGAATTCGGTCGCCCTGCCATCCTGGGTTACTTCCGTACCTTCGAAGAGCAGGTGCCGAGCCACAACGGCGTCGAGGTGCGCGGCTACCACAAGCCCATCATGCTGGCGGGTGGCATCGGCAACATCCGCAGCGAGCACGTTCAGAAAGGGGAGATCCCGGTGGGGGCGGCCCTCATCGTGCTGGGTGGTCCGGCCATGAACATCGGCCTGGGTGGCGGAGCCGCCTCCTCCATGGCGTCCGGTCAGTCTGCCGAAGATCTCGACTTCGCCTCCGTGCAGCGTGACAACCCCGAGATGGAGCGTCGTTGCCAGGAAGTGATCGACCGCTGCTGGCAACTGGGGGACGACAACCCCATCGTCTTCATCCACGACGTGGGCGCCGGTGGTCTCTCCAACGCCATGCCGGAGCTGGTGAGCGACGGGGATCGCGGTGGTCGCTTCGACCTGCGTGCCATCCCGAACGACGAGCCGGGCATGAGCCCGCTGGAAGTCTGGTGCAACGAATCCCAGGAGCGCTATGTGCTGGCCGTGGCCCAAGACAAGCTGCCTCTGTTCAAGGCCCTGTGCGAGCGCGAACGCGCCCCCTATGCCGTCATCGGCACCGCCACCGAAGAGAAGCATCTCACTCTCTCTGATGATCACTTTGACAACCAGCCCATCGATCTGCCGCTGGACGTGCTGCTTGGCAAGGCGCCCAAGATGCACCGCGACGTGCAGAGCCTGCCCGCCCAGGGCAAGGCGCTGCAACTGGACGGCATCACCCTCAGCGACGCCGCCGAGCGCGTGCTGCGTCTGCCCACCGTGGCGGAGAAGTCCTTCCTCATCACCATCGGCGATCGCACTGTAACGGGCCTGGTCAACCGCGATCAGATGGTCGGCCCCTGGCAGATCCCGGTGGCTGACTGTGCCGTTACCGCCGCGACCTACGACAGCTACCACGGTGAAGCCATGTCCATGGGCGAGCGCACCCCGGTGGCGCTGCTCTCTCATGCCGCCTCCGCCCGCATGGCGGTGGCCGAGGCCTTGACCAACCTGGCACCGGCCAATATCGGCTCCCTCAAGCGGGTCAAGCTCTCCGCCAACTGGATGTCCGCAGCCGGCCACCCGGGGGAAGATGCGGGTCTCTACGAAGCCGTGAAAGCGGTGGGCGAAGAGCTCTGCCCGGCCCTTGGCATCACCATCCCGGTGGGCAAGGACTCCATGTCCATGAAGACCCGCTGGCAGCAGGACGGGGAAGAGCGCAGCGTCACCTCGCCGCTCTCCCTGCTCATCTCGGCGTTTGCCCGGGTCGAGGACGTGCGCAATACCGTGACCCCGCAACTGCGCACCGATCTCGGTGAGACCGACCTTATCCTCATCGACCTTGGCAACGGCAAGCAGCGCCTCGGCGCCTCAGCCCTGGCCCAGGTTTACCGCCAGCTTGGGCAAAGCGCCCCGGATCTGGACAACCCGGTTCAGCTCAAGGGCTTCTTCAACGCCATCCAGGCGCTGGTGGCGGATCGCAAGCTGATTGCCTACCACGACCGCTCCGACGGCGGCCTCTTCGTCACCCTGACCGAGATGGCGTTTGCCGGTCACTGCGGCCTTGACATCCAGCTCGATCGCGTGGGTGGCGACCTGCTGCCGGCCCTGTTCAACGAGGAGCTGGGTGCCGTCATCCAGGTTCGTCGCGAAGACAAGGAAGCGGTGCTGACCCTGCTGGCCGGTCACGGTCTGGCAGCCTGCTCCCACGTGCTGGGCACGGTGCGCGAAGACGACCTCATCCTGTTCCAGCGTGCCGGCAGCGAGGTTTATCGCGCCAGCCGCACCGCCCTTCGCACCATCTGGGGCGAGACCAGCTGGCAGATGCAGCGCCTGCGGGACAACCCGGAGTGCGCCGATCAGGAGCATGCCGCCCGCCAGGACGCCACCGATCCGGGTCTGCAGGCCAGGCTCACCTACAACCCGTCCGACGACGTGGCCGCGCCCTATATCGCTCGCGGGGTTTCTCCCCGTCTGGCGGTGCTGCGCGAGCAGGGGGTCAACTCCCACGTGGAGATGGCGGCCGCCTTTGACCGCGCCGGCTTCACCGCTGTCGACGTGCACATGAGCGACATCCTCGAGGGGCGCATCAAGCTGGAAGATTTCCAGACCCTGGTGGCCTGTGGCGGCTTCTCCTACGGCGACGTGCTGGGGGCGGGTGAAGGCTGGGCCAAGTCCATCCTGTTCAACGACAACGCCCGTGAGCAGTTCCAGCGCTTCTTCGAGCGCGGCGATACCCTCTCCCTGGGGGTGTGCAACGGCTGCCAGATGATGTCCAACCTGCGTGACCTCATCCCGGGGGCCGATCTCTGGCCGCGCTTCGTGCGCAACCGCTCCGAACGCTTCGAGGCGCGCTTCAGCCTGGTGGAAGTGCAGGACTCCCCGTCCGCCTTCTTCGCCGGGATGGCGGGCTCCGTGATGCCGATTGCCGTCTCCCACGGGGAAGGGCGCGTGGAAGTGCGCGATGCCGCTCACCTGGCTGCGCTGCAACAAAGCGGTCTGGTGGGGCTGCGTTTCGTGGACAACCGCGGCAACGTCACCGCGCAATACCCGGCCAACCCCAACGGCTCCCCTGACGGTATCACCGCGGTGACCAGTGCGGACGGTCGCGCCACCATCATGATGCCGCACCCGGAGCGGGTGTTCCGCACCGTGGCCAACTCCTGGCACCCGGACAACTGGGGTGAGGATGGCGCCTGGATGCGCATGTTCCGCAATGCTCGGGTTCGCCTGGGTTAAGCGCCAGCAAGAAACCAAAAACCGGCCCTTGTGGCCGGTTTTTTTATGGTTCATCGCGGCTTTCCGGGGAAGGCCGCCTTGATTTTCAGAAAAAAGTATTCTGAGTCCCTAAATC